>JBFZFJ010000285.1:0-2664 GCA_041306405.1 Verrucomicrobiales bacterium
GGGATCCACTGGACGGCTCGGGCTCAATGATCCTCGTTGAAAGATTCCGGTTGGCAGCCCTTCCTCCAAAAATCCCTCCAAACCTGCCTCAATCGCCTCCGCCGCGCTCTCACCACCTAGAGGGGGTCAAGCCTTTACCTTTGAATTCCACCCCGGCCCACACTTCGACAATTGGCAAAACGTCGAATCGCTTTAGTCCTCAGCCAGCGCACCCGGTGCTTAGATCCTTATTTGCCGGAGCAGCCCGCATGCGGTACGTTTTAGTCATGAGCACAGTCCAAGAAATTGAACAGGCCGCCAAGATCTTGCCTGTTGACCAGAAGCAGCGGCTCATTGCCACTCTGCAGGCGGGATTGCCCAAGCGCAGCAACGCAAGCGGCTCAGGTGGAGATTCTGATCAGGCAGTCCATGCCAGCCTGCTTCCTTTGGCCGCCACGTCTTGGTCGCAGGATTGGGACTCTGCCGAGGAAAATGAGGCGTGGCGCGATTTGTAGCCGGCGACCTGCGGGTGGAGAGGCTGATTAGCGCGCGACGAGTTCGCGGGCGTGTGGGATCTCGCGGCTCGAGGCTGGACGCACTTGGCAAGATTCGACCGTGCAAACGGCCGCGGTGTGTCCGTCGAGGGTGACGAATTCAACTTCGTAAGCCTCGCCGTCGGCGTAGATGTGCACCACGGCACCGATATCGCCCGGCTCCAAGCCGTGCAAGGGCAACGGCTCAGTAAGGATGACTCTGTCGTGCTCTTTGATCACTGGACGGAACATATCACAGGGGATAAGCGCTGACCAGCCGGGGCTGTTCGCGCCCCTTGTCAACAATCCAAATGCTTCTGATGGCGGCGTCTTTGCCCGCGGGGCAAGAGAGCGGGCCTTCGACCACATATTTCGTGCCATGGATAGTCTGCACAATATCGCAAACAGCGTTGGCTGAAGCGTGGTGGATGAGAGCATCCGCAAAGGCGGTAAGATTTGTGACGGTGAATCCCGCACGGTGAAAAAACTCCGCCTTGCCCGCGCCCTCCGGGTGGTCAAAAGCGAGAAGGTAACCGGAGAGTTTGACGTCCTCGACAAAGGCGTTCTCGACATTTGGCAGGCGCACGATGCCATCATCTTATGGTACCTCTTATGTCGAGCAATATTCGAGTGCACCGGACGGAGTCCTGCCCGTGTTTGCAGCAACCGATTTTGTCCCTTATAAGACTCCGGTGACCACGCTCGACGAAATCATCAAGGCGTCCGGGAATCTGTCTGTCGGCGAGAAGCAGCGGTTGGTCGTTTCGTTGCTTGTTTCGTTGCGCGACACTGACGGGGAGCTTCCGCCGTCGCGTCTTTCTTCCCCCGACGAAATCGCTGCCATGCTGGCCGAAGACGAGTTGACCGAGTCGATGGTGCTGGAGGACGTGCGATGGGGGCTTTATGGATAACGGAGAGATTCACCGCATGAGCCCTGCTATCCGCGAGATCCTCGATGGCTACACACGCCTTAGTCCCGAGGAGCGCGAATTGTTTAAGCAAATGCTCGGCGGCATGCGCGTTGATGACGTGTCCAAACTGGAGGAGCGAGCAGCTTGGGCGAACAGGCAAGACTTCGAAAAATTTCTCGCCTCGGCGCCCGACGTGCCGCCGATGCCGGGCGACGAAATCTAAATAAGTCTTCGCGGCGCTTTTCCCGGGCCGCGTCTATCTCGGCTTGGATCTCATCCTCGGTCGGAATCCGGTTTGCGGGGACAAAACCCGTGAGTTAATATACGCCCATGAGCATGCTGGAGGAGATCAAGCAAGCCATCGAAAAGCTTCCTAGAGAGGAGTTCTTTGAATTGGAACGCAGACTTTCGGTACGCTACCCGGAGCTTTGGCAAGAGCAAGTTGTCCGCGATGCGGAGGACGGAAAGTTCAATGCGGTGTTCGCGGAGATCGATAAAGAACTGAAGCGCGGCGAAGTTCGCCCGCTGTGAATCACCTGGCGCGCAAATCTTTTTGGGAGCATTACGATCGCCTTCCCAAAAAGATCAAGGCGCTGGCCATAAAAAGTTCGATCTGCTTAAGCGCGATCTTCGGCATCCTTCTCTGCAACTGAAGAAGACCGGGTGCCTGTGGTCGGCGCGCGTAGGTTTGGACTTCCGGGTCTTGGCTTATGACTCGGCGGAGGGGCTTGTTTGGTTCTGGATCGGTCCGCACGACGAGTATGAGCGGTATTTGAGCTCACTCGGCCGCTAGAGCCCGAGAGTTCTCACGGAGGCACAGAGGCACGGGGGGGATTTAATTTTGAATGCTGAATGCAAAATGATGAATGGCGGAGCGCGGCGGGGCCGCGGTGGCGGGTGAAGAAGTAGGAGTCAGAGGACGGCATGTGGGCTAATGATCGTGGACACCAACTACCTCATTGGTGGCACGCACCAGCAGCGTCCCGAGTCCGGGCATCTTCTTGCTTGGATTGACGCCGTGAAGGTCGCTGCCGGCGGACCGATTTTGATTGCTGGAATGACAGGCGGGGGAAAAGCTTCTCGGGCATGAAGACGATTCTCCGCCTGCTTGGCGTCGTGCCGCTGTTGGCCTCGGTGATACCATCCACCGTCCACGCCCAGACCGACGTGGTGTTGTCCCTTGACGTGTTCACCGATGGGCTCACAGGCTGGCAGACCATTCAGACCGTCGTGACAAACAT
>JBFZFJ010000286.1:0-2527 GCA_041306405.1 Verrucomicrobiales bacterium
GCTTGAGTGATGGAATCGTTCATTTTGTCAGTTTTTCGTAATAGTCCTTGAGAATGGCGCGGTATTCGAGCGGCAGCTCCCTGGCGAAGTTTTCATTCAAGGCGGCGCGGTCGCGGCGTCCGAGCACTTCCCACTCGAGGCGCCCGCCCTTCGGTTTGGTGCCGGTCAGGGCGCCGGGCTCGAACAAGGGCACATCTTGCTCCAAGATCACATCAACCTCGGCCGGTGCCGGTGGCAACGGTCCGAGCGGTGGGGGTATCATTACATACTTCAGCGTATACTCGATGATGAAGTGGCGCAGGGCGTCGTTCGTCTGGCTCTGGCTGGTGATCGCCGCAGCGCGATCGCCCTTCTCCAATCCGGCCGCGGCCGCCGCCATGTGCATCTGTGCAGCGGCCAGTTTCGGATGAGGTGCCGGGGCGGGTTGTTCCGGTGCGGGTTGTTCCGGTGCGGGCTGTTCCGGGGCAGGTGCCGGAGCGGGTGCCTGGAAGAGGGCCCCACATTGGTCTGCGAGTTTGCGCTGCCGCGTGGCGGCAGCCGCCAATTCCCCTTGCGCGGCAGCTTGGGTGTTCCGCCCGAGGTCCTGCTGATAGGCCGCGAGGTCCGTCACTTTCTCGAGCAAGGCAACCTCGGGTGTGGGTTTCGAAACCAAACTGGCAGATGCTGGCGGAGCGATGAGATGAGCCAGGTTCTTGAGCAGGGTTTGCAGGTCGGAGGCTTCGGCGCGCAGAGCATCGAGCGACTTCTTGAGCGCCGCCTCAGCACCCTTGTCCCCGATTTCCTTCACCAACCGGCCAGCGTCTGCGGCATGGCGGTCCTCTCCGGTCAGTTTCGTCAATTGGCTGCCGAACTCGCCGGCCTTGCGTTTCAGCGCATCCGCATCAGGCGCGCCCTCCGCCTGTGCCTGCAGTTGCCGGATGCCGGTCGCAATCGCGGCGCTTTCAGGCAGCACTTCATACACGAACTCCGACAGTTCGCGGACATAGCTGTATCGCGGGGTGATCCCGTCGATTTTCGCGCGCATTTCCCGCAGCGATTCCAAGATGGCCGACTGGGCGTCGAGGGCCTCATCGATGTCGCCCTTCACCAGGCCGGCCGCGGCGGCGTCCATGTCCTCCTTGGCGAACAACATCACGGTGCCGGTCTCGAGCCTGTGGGACAGCGTGCCGAGCGAATCGAGCATGGCGTTCACGGCATGGACCAGGTTCTTCTGGGGGATCACGAGCGCCGCCCGCCCTGCCGGCTCGGCCTTGGACTTTTCGGTCGCCGCCGACAGAATGGCCTGCTCGGATTCGATCTCGGCCATGAGCGGGCCCGGGGCCAGGGCGTTTGCAGCGGTCCCCATCACGCTTGCAATGGCCGCCCGCGTTTCCGTGAGTCCCGCCATCACGACACCCGCCTCTTTGAGCGCGGCAAGTGCCTGCTTCAGTAATTCGATCGCCTCGGCGGGTTTGTTGTCTTTGAGCAAGGGGGTGGACTTGTTCAAGGCGCGCGCCGCCCGGCCGACGCAATCGACGAGCGGCAGGGTGTCGCCGCGGGTTGTTGTCCCGGTTGCGTTATCCGGCACGATGTTCCGCAGGCATAACTCCACATCGGTGGCAATCGCCTGGTTTCGCTCGGCAAGAAACCCGGCGTTGACCTTGTCAGCCGCAGCATCCTCGGTCTGCTCGAGCAAGGCGAGCAGGCGTTCATTCAGCGCGAGAATCTGCGATGCCTGTTTCGTGGCCATGCTGGCCGCGGCGGTCATCCGCGATTGTTCGGTCATGGATTCCATCCTTCGGCCGGTGAGCCCGGACAGCTCCGCGAATGCCGTTTCCGCTTGTTGCTGGCTGGTGGCCGCAGCCTCACGGTCTCCCGCCTTGATCCCGGCAAGGGCCGTCTTCATACCGCTATCGGTCTTGGCAAGCAAGTCATCGACCGGTGCTGCGGCGGGAAACACGGCATCGAACAAGCCGGGGCGTTTCGCGGGTATCTCCGGCATCAAGAGCAGTTGGATCTGCTGATGGAGGGCGGTCTGGGATGCGGCGATCACCGCCTGGTTGCCGCTGAATTGCTCCTTGGTCAGGGCGGAGTTTTCCTCGCGCAGTTTCTTCTGCCCGGCGGCCTGGGCGGCCAGGAGGTCGCGGGCCTTGCTCAGCGCCTCGTATTCCGCGCCGAGCCGCAGCCGGAACTCCGCGCGGAGCAGGGCTGCGGTGACCTCGGCATGGAGGCGGCCGGCCTGTTCGCCTTCGGCCTTGGAAATGAGGGCGGCGGCTTCATTCATTTTCTCGACAGTCCCCGAACGAAGCAACTGGTTGACCATGCGTGAGAGATTGAAGGCGACCAGGGCGTCGGTGCTGGTGCTCTCCTTGTTGCGCGGTGTGGCAGCCAGCAGGCGGGCCGTTTCCGCCGCAAGCTGGGTCTGCGCCTTGGCCAGGTCCCCATTGCCGGCCGTGTCCCCTCCCCCGCCCGTAACGGTGCGCTGGCGCAAGCCGGCCTGGGTCTGGGCGGTGGCGTGCAGTTCGCGCGCCATAACGTCCGCGCCTTC
>JBFZFJ010000287.1:0-5053 GCA_041306405.1 Verrucomicrobiales bacterium
CCCGAGGGCCTGCAATTCTGGCTCACGCCCCTGCTCGTCCTGCTGCTCGGCAACATCCTGTGGGTCGGTTGGGTCACGATTTCCCAGAAGCGCCTCGACCTGATGCTCGGCAACTCCTCGGTGATGCACATGGGGTATATCTTCCTAGCCATCGCCGCGCTCATCGCCTTCCCGGAAAACCCGCTTGCCCGTTCCGCCGCCATCGTCCTGATGTTCGCCCACGGCATTTCCATCGCCCTGCTCTTCGGCCTCGCCGACCGCATCGAGCGCAACACCGGCTCACTCGACCTCCAGGACCTCGGCGGCCTCGCCAAATCCGCGCCCAAGCTCGCCTTCATCTTCGGCATCGCCGCCATGGCCTCTATCGGACTCCCCGGCCTCGCCAATTTCTCCGGAGAAATCCTCGTCTTCCTCGCCGCCTTCAAGAGCTACAACGGCACCGCCGGCCTCGGTCCCGTCCAGATCGCCTGCATCTTCTCGATCTGGGGCGTGGTCATCTCCGCCGTTTACATGCTCCGCGCCTACCGGAATATTTTCCAAGGCCCGGCCGTGAAAGCCACCGAATCCGCCGCCGACCTCACTCTGGCGGACCGCATCCCTGCCACGCTGCTGGTTCTCGCGCTCTTCGCCGTCGGCATCTATCCGAACCTTCTGCTCAACCTTCTGAAATAAGTCCCATAGGACCTATAAGACCTATTCTTCTCTTCCCATGCCCGCTTATTACCTAGAAGCCCTCGTCGTCACCCTCGGCATCGTCCTGCTCATGGCCGAGACCTTTTGCTCGTGCAAAAGCAAAGCCTGGGTCGGCCTCTCCGCCGCCGTCGGCCTGGTGGTCATCCTCGGGCTCACCTGCCTCGCCATCGGACCGGACGCGAAACCCGACGCCGACTGGGCCAAGTGGCCGCTGTGGAACTTCTACAACTTCGACGGCCTCGCGAAATTCTATAAGATCTTCGCCCTCGTCACCACCATCCTCGTCCTGCTGCTCGCCGTCGATTACCGGAAAATCCTCTCCCGTTTCACCGAATCCCCCGACTCCGAATCCGGCACCGGTGAATTCTACTGCCTCCCGGTCTTCGCCTGCGCCGGCATGATGTGGCTCGCCTCCGCCAAGGACCTCGCCGGTGCCTTCGTCGCCCTCGAACTCGTCACCGTCACCTTCTACATCCTGGTCGCCTACATGCGCCGCAACGTCGGCTCGCTCGAAGCCGGGGTGAAATACCTCATCCTCGGCGCGCTAAGCACCGGCTTCCTCGTTTACGGCATCGCCTGGGTTTACGGCACCACCGGCACCATGAGCCTCGCGGAAATGCCTGAGCGCCTGACCCACCTCACCAACGCCACCCCGTTACTTTTCGGCATCGCCCTCGTCATGGTCGGCCTCGGTTTCAAGATCGGCGCCGTGCCGATGCAGATCTGGATTCCCGACGTCTATCAGGGCGCACCTACGCCCGTCACCGCGTTCCTCTCCGTCGGCTCGAAAGCCGCCGGCTTCATCCTCACCATCCGTTTCCTCGAACCCTTCCTCGCCAGCGATCTCACCCGCGGCCCGGTGCTCACACTGCTGGTCATCCTCGCCTGCGCCACGCTGCTGTTCGGAAATCTCGCCGCCATCCCGCAGACCAACTTCAAGCGCCTGCTCGCCTATTCCTCCATTGCCCACGCCGGATTCCTCATCCTCGCGCTCGCCGCGTGGTCCGGAGGATCCACCACCTCCCAAAGCTCCACAGAAGTCGTCTCCTTCTACCTCGCCACCTATCTGCTCATGACCCTCGGCGTCTTCTTCGTGCTCGCCCAAGTCCGCATCCAGCGCGACGGTGAGATGATCAGCGATTTCAACGGCCTCGGAAAAACCAACCCGCAGCTCGCCCTCGCCCTAACCGTCCTGCTCGCCGCCCTTGCCGGTGTCCCGCTGACCGCCGGATTCCTCGGCAAGTTCCTCGTCTTCTCGCTCGCCGTCGAAGCCAAGCTCTGGGTCGGCGTCGGCATCGCATTCATCGCCGCGGCCGCCGGGTTCTACTACTACTTCAAGGTCATCCGCGCCATGTGGTGGAGCGACCCTGCCGATACCAAAGCCATCGTCCTCCCTTGCATCAGCAAGCTCTGCATCGCCGTGCTCACCATCGCCACCCTCGTGCTCGGCTTCTGGCCGCAGCCGATCTGGGCGTTGCTGAAATAACGGGTTCCGGCTGCCTCAGCCGCCCGCCCAAAAAAGAAGCGGTCCGACTGATCATCCCCAAGGAAAACCCATTAACCTTGAAGCATCTCAGTCGAGCCGCCTTGCCTTGCGACAATTTTGAAAAGTGGCCCGACCTTTCATCCCCTGGGAAAACCCATTAACCCGTGAGAATCTGAATCGAACCGCTTTGTCTTGCGACACCGCAGACCCAGCACCCTCCGTGCCAAGTGTCTTGTCGAAAACTTCAAAAACAGCTGACGATTTCGTCACATTCCCGTGATTGACTAACCGGACTTCGCCCGCGAGTCGCGGCGGTAGGTGGCGGGTGGCACGCCGACGGATTCGCGGAAATTCACCGTCAGCCGCTCGTTGCTCTGAAAGCCGCAGCGCTCGGCGATGAGCCCCACCGCGAGATCCGTGGTGGTCAGCAGCGATTTCGCCCGCTCCACCCGCTCGTGCTGGATCATCGCGTGCGGAGAACGGCCGAGCGAATTTTGGAAGCGCCGTTCCAACACCCGCCGCGACACCCCGATCCGGGCCGCCCATTCCTCCACCGAAGTGATCGTGGAAATCTGCTCGACGAGAGACTGCATCGCCCGCCGCACCACCGGATCGCCCACCGCCTCATACGAGCTCGATCCGCGGGCGACGATTTCCAAGGGCGGCACCAGAACCGGCGAAACCGGCGGCTTTCCCGCCCAGATCGCTTCGATCATTTGCACGGCCTCCGCCGCCAATCGCCGCCACGGCAGGCGGATGCTCGACAGCGCCGGCCGCGCCATTTCACAGACGGTTTCATCATCATTGGCGGAAATCACCCCCACGCCGAATGGCACTTCCAGTCCCGCCTGCGCCGCCGCCTCCAAGACGTGCCGACCGGTCGGATCATGCGCGGTGAAAATTCCCACCGGCATCGCCAGTCCTGACAGCCAGCCGACCATGTCCTCGTCCGGATCCCGCCAGTATTCATCATACTGCCGCCGATCCCGGAATTCCTCCCAGAAAACCGACACCTCGCCGACCACCGCCCGGAAGCCCTCCAGCCGCTGCTTGGCGTAATGCGCATCCCCCCGCCCGACGAAAGCGAAATTCTTGTAGCCCCGCGCCACCAGATGCTCCGCCGCCAGCCGACCGATCGCCACATCGTCCACATCCACCCTGAAAACTCCCGCTACCGGCTCGTCCGACGGCACGATCACCACCGGACATCCCAACTCCGCCAGCGCTTCCGTCAAGCCCGGCAACCACTCCGTCACGATCGCGCTCGGCCGCCATTCCCGCAGGCTCGCCAGCAGCAAGTCCGGCTGTCGATAGATGTCGATGATCCAGAAATCGTAGCCCATCCCGGCAAACGGCGCGAAGCCCGGAGTGAGCCGCCGAACGTTCACCGGCGACTGGACCACTGCGATCCGCTTGGATTTTTCAGGGGGTAAATGTCGCATTTCATCAAGAAGCTACCGGAATTTGCGGTAGCAAGGCCAGCGCAATTTCCAGTAGCTTCCTCGCGATGTCGCCCGACGCGCCATCACTCAAAACAACCCCACACTACCGACAGACATGACTCAGTTTCCCTGCGACGCCGTCACCTACGAAGGCCCCGGCTCGAAAAACCCGCTCTCTTTCAAACACTACAACGCCTCCCAAGTCGTCGAGGGCAAGACCATGGCCGAGTGGTTCCGCTTCGGCTGTGCCTATTGGCACACGATGCGCGGCACCGGGGCCGATCCGTTCGGCGCAGGCACCGCCGCCCACCCGTGGGATGACGGCAGCAATTCCGTCGCCAACGCCCAGAACCGCGCCCGCGTGTTCTTCGACTTCATGGAAAAAGTCGGCCTCGATTACTACTGCTTCCACGACCGCGACGTGGCCCCGGAACTGGGCAATCTCGCGGCCTCCAACAAGGCGCTCGACGCCGTCGCCGACGTGCTTGAAGAAGAACAAAAACGCTCCGGCAAAAAGCTCCTCTGGGGCACCGCCTGCCTGTTCGTCCACCCGCGCTATCAGCAAGGCGCCGCCACCAGCCCGAACGCCCAGGTTTATGCCTACGCCGCCGCCCAAGTGAAGAAAGCCATGGAAGTCACCCACCGCCTTGGCGGCGAGGGCTACACCTTCTGGGGTGGCCGCGAGGGCTACACCACCCTGCTCAACACCAACATGAAGCGCGAGCTCGACCACCTCGCCCGCTTCCTCCACATGGCCGTGGATTACAAAAAGGAAATCGGCTTCAAAGGCCAGTTCTACATCGAGCCCAAACCGCAGGAGCCGACCACCCACCAATACGACTCGGACTCCGCCGCGTGCCTCAATTTCCTCCGCGAGTATGACTTGTTGGAGCACTTCAAACTCAACATCGAAACCAACCACGCTACCCTCGCCGGCCACACGATGGAGCACGAGCTCACCGTCGCCTACGAAGCCGGCGCGCTCGGCAGCATCGACGCGAACATGGGCACGCCCAACGTCGGCTGGGACACCGACCAGTTCCCGACCGATCTCTATCTGACCACCCACACGATGCTCGTCCTCATGAAAATGGGCGGATTCACCACCGGCGGACTCAACTTCGACGCCAAGCGCCGCCGCGAATCGTGGGAGCCCGTCGATCTCGTCCACGCCCACATCGTCGGCATGGACGCCTTCGCCCGCGGCCTCAAGACCGCCGCCGCCGTGCGTGCCGACGGCCGTCTCGATGGCTTCATCAAGGAGCGTTATAACACCTTCGACAGCGGCATCGGAGCCGACGCGGAAGCCGGCAAGACCACCCTCGCCGATCTGGAGAAATACGCGCTCGCCAATCCCGAGCCAATGGTCGCCAGCGGCCGCCAGGAAATGCTCGAAGGACTCCTCAACGAGTTCATCTAACCCCCACTTCCC
>JBFZFJ010000288.1:0-4274 GCA_041306405.1 Verrucomicrobiales bacterium
GGGGATGGAACCCGTAACCCGTTGATAGAGAAAACATACGCGCGAGAGGACTCGAACCTCCACGATCTTTCGATCACTAGAACCTGAATCTAGCGCGTCTACCAATTCCGCCACGCGCGCACATCATCGATTGGTCGGAGGGAAAAACACCACGGGCCCCCGCTGATTGCAACCCCGTTTTCGGAAAGTTTTTGAAATCCGCGACCCGGCACTGTGATCTGGCGGTTTTCGGCGTTGCCAAACCCGCTCGCGGTCAACCACGCTCGCCCCATGCAAAAGGCCACCCCGCTCATTCTCGTCCTCATTCTCGCTGTCACGGCCGGGATCCTTTCGGTGCGCTCGCACAGGCCGCCAGCCGCAGTCCCGCCGCCGGTCGTCGAGACGGTGGCGGCACCCGCCGCGCCGCCCCCCCCGACGGTCAAGACCGACACCGCGGCGCCCAAGGTGACGCCGCGCCCTTGGCCGCAGGCATCCTCGGACATCGCCCCTGATTCCGGCGCGACGTTCGGGACTTTGGAAAACGGCATGCGCTACATCATCTATCCGAACGCCGAGCCGCCGAAGCGGGTTTCGCTGCGGCTTCACATCGCCGCCGGCTCGCTGATGGAGGCGGATGACCAGCAAGGCCTCGCCCACTTCCTTGAGCACATGGTTTTCAACGGTTCCAAGAATTACACCGCGGCGGAGCTCATTCCGAGGATGCAGCGCCTGGGAATTTCCTTCGGCGCCCACGCCAACGCCTACACCTCGTTCGACGAGACGGTTTACATGCTCGACCTGCCGGATTTATCGGAGGACACGCTGAAACTCGGCCTCACGGTGATGCGGGATTTCGGCGACGGGGCACTGCTCGCACCCGAGGAAATCGACAAGGAACGCGGCGTGATCCTGTCGGAAAAAATGAGCCGCGATTCCGTCAACACCCGTCTGATGGAGCAGCAGTTCGCCGAACTGTTACCGGATTCCCTCGTTAGTCGGCGCTTCCCCATCGGCACCGAGCAGGTGATCAAGTCCGCGCCGCGCGAACGCTTTCTGGACCTTTACACCCGCTACTACACCCCGGAGCGCATGACTTTCATCGTTGTCGGCGACATCGATCCGAAGGAAATCCAGAGCAAGATCGAGAAGACATTCGCCTCCATGAGCAATCCGGCGAATCCCGGGAAAAACCCGGATCTCGGCCCGATCAAACAGCCCGAAGGCCTCGAAACCGGCGTTTTCGTCGATAAGGAAGTCGCCTCCACCGACGTCTCGCTCGTGCTCGTCCGGCCATACGTCGAGAAGCCCGACACTGCCGCGACCCGAGCGGAACGCATGCCGCTGGACATCGCCCACTCGATCATCAGCCGCCGCTTCGACCGGCTTTCCAAGATCGAGGGTTCCGCCATCACTTCCGGCTCCGCCTCCAACAGCACGCTCTTCAATTACCTCGATATCGGCTCCATCGACGTCACCGCCGCCGACGACCGCTGGCAGGAAGCCGTGCCGATCCTGGAGCAGGAGTTCCGCCGCGCCATCCAACACGGCTTCACCGAGGCCGAGCTCGCCGAGGCCAAGTCCAACCTGCTCAACGCCTATCAACAGCAGGTGAAACAAAAAGCCACCCGCAAGTCCGACGGCATCGCCACCGTCCTCGCCAAATCCATCAACGACAAAACCGTCTTTTCCGATCCGGCCACCGACCTCGAGCTGGCGGCAAGCACGCTCGACGCCATCGACCTCGCCGCCTGCCACCAGGCGCTGGTGAAATTCTGGGAGACTTCCGGCCACCACCTGATCCTCACCACCAAGGAGAAGCCGGAAAACGCCGAGAAGGAGCTCGCCGCGCTGTTCGAGGAATCCCGCGGCAAGCCCGTCGAAGCGCCCCTCCTGCGCGCTATCCAGCCCTTCGGTTACACCGACTTCGGCAAGCCGGGCGCGGTAATTTCCCGCAAGGAGGTCAAGGATCTCGGCATCACCCAGCTGGTGCTTTCCAACCAGGTGCGGGTCAACCTCAAGCAAACTGATTTTGAAAAAGGCAAGATCCGCCTGCTCGCCCGCATCGGTTCCGGCAAGCTCACCCAGCCCAAGGACACGCCCATGCTCGACGTGTTCGCCACCGCGGTCTTCGAAGGCGGCGGCCTCGGCAAGCACAGCAACGACGACCTCCAACAGATTCTGGCGGGCAAGAACGTCGGCTCCTCGCTGGTCATCGGCGACGACGCGTTCACCCTCGGCGGCACCACCACCCCCGCGGATTTCACCACCCAGGTCCAGCTCATGTGCGCCTCGCTGAAAGATCCCGGCTACCGCGACGAGGCGCTCTGGCAGTTCCAGAAGGCGGTCCCCATGCTCTATCAGCAGCTCAAGCACACGCCCGCCGGCCCCCAGCGGGAAATGGAAGCCTGGCTCCACGGCGGCGACTCCCGCTTCACCATCGCCCCCGCCGAGAAGCTCTCCACCTACACCCTTGACGACGCGAAGCGGTGGTTCACCCCCGAGCTCACCAAGGGCTACCTCGAGCTCACCATCGTCGGTGACCTTGAAATCGACAAAATTCTACCCGATCTCCTCGCCACGTTCGGCGCGCTGCCCACGCGCGCTTCCGCCGCACCCGCCCTGCTAGAAGCCCGCAAGATCCGGTTTCCCAACGCTCCCGCCGCCAAGACCTTCACCTACGAATCGAAGATCCCCCAAGGCGTCGCCACCAGCCTCTGGAAGACCGTTGGCGTCCGTGGCAACCAGAAGGAGTTCCGCCGCCTCAACGTCCTCGCCGACATCTACGGCGACCGGCTCCGCGAGGAAATCCGCGAGAAACTCGGCGCGTCCTACAGCCCTAACGCCGGAGCGTCCGGCTCCGACGCGCTCGAAGGCGTCGGCTACATCATCGGCGAGAGCGTCGGCAAGCCCGAGGACCTCGAGCTCCTCCTCAAGACCATGCGCGACCTCGCTGATAGTTTCGCCGCCACCGGCGCCACCGCCGACGAACTCGACCGCGCGCTCAAGCCCACCCTCGGCCAGCTTGAAAAATCCCTCCGCGATAACAACTACTGGCTCGGCACCGTCATGAGCCAGTCCCAGTCGGACCCCAAGCGCCTCGACCTCGCCCGCGGCCGCGATGCCGACTACCGCTCGATCACCCTTCAGGAAGTCAACGCCCTCGCCAAAAAATACCTCAAGGCGGAAAACGCCCTGCTCGTTGCCATCAAGCCCGCGGGTTGAGTCCGTCGTACCGCCTTCCGGCTGAATTCCCACTCACACCGCCCATGGAAGAAACCACCATCCGCCCGCTGGGACCCACCGATCTGGCAGACGCGGCGGCCTTGCTGACATTGCTGAATCCGGAGACACCCGCGGCGACCATCGCCGCGCGCCTCGACACGCTGTTAGCCGACTATTCCCACTACGAGCTCGTCGGCGCGTTCACCGGTGGCACGCTCGCGGGCGTCGCCGGCGCCTGGGTCGCCACCAAGATCTGGTGCGGCCGCTATCTGGAAATCGACAACCTCGTCGTCGCGCCCGCGCGGCGGTCCGCGGGCATCGGCAGCCTGCTCATCCGCCATCTCGAGGGCCTCGCCCGCGAGCGGGATTGCAACATCATCGTGCTCGACAGCTACACCGCGAATCACCCGTCGCACCGCCTCTATCACCGCCTCGGCTTCGAAATCTGGGGCTTCCATTTCGCCAAGCCCGTCGGCGACTGGAAAGCCGCGCCATGAACGTCGCCATCGTCCACTATCACCTCGGACCCGGCGGCGTGACGCGAGTGATCGAAGCCGCCTCGCAAGCCCTCGCCACCGCCGGCATCCGGCACGTCGTCCTCACCGGCGACGCGCCGCCAAGTGGCTGGGGCGTCTCGCCCCAGACCGTGGCGGGAGCGTCTCGCTCCCTGCATCCCACATTCCACACCATCCCCGGCCTCGACTACCTCCCGACGCCGGACGACCACACCGCCGAAGCCCTGACTGAGTCCCTCCGCGCCGCCGCCACCGAAGCGCTCGGCGGCCCGCCCGACCTCTGGCATTTCCACAACCACTCGCTCGGGAAGAACTGCCTCATCCCCCATGTCATCGCCCGCTTCGTTAGGGAAGACGAGCGCGTCGTCCTTCAAATCCACGACCTCGCCGAGCAAGGTCGTCCCGCGAACTACCAGCTTGTGGCGAACTGCCGGACGCTCTATCCGTTCTCTCCCCGCATCCGCTACGCCTTCCTCAACTCCCGCGATCTCGACCTTTTCACCGCCGCCGGCCTGCCGCCGGAAAACGCCGTCCTGCTCCCCAGCCCGGTTACCCTCC
>JBFZFJ010000289.1:0-2984 GCA_041306405.1 Verrucomicrobiales bacterium
CAAGACCCTGCAGGCCGGGCTTGAAAAGGCGTTGCCGAAGGTTGGCGAGCCGCAGAAGGCCGCCTTCCTGAAGGTCTATCAGGACGAGGCGGTCGCGACGGCCGCCGAACTGAAGACGATGCGGGCTCAAGCCAAGAGCAAGGACAAGGAGGCGGCGGCAAAGGCTCAACTTGCCAACAAGGAGGCCCTCGAGCAGGCGCAGAAAAACGCTCAGGCACCCACCAAGGCCGTGCTCGCGGATTTGCAGAAGTTCCTGGCGAGCGACCAACTCGACGCGCAATTGATCAAATTCATCGTCCTGGCCGAAGGCGCGCCGCATGGATTGCCCGAGTTTGCCCAGCAGGGGCCGGAGCAGGAAGCACTGGTCGAGAAACTGCTCTCGGATGCGGGGCTGATGAAGCAGATGGTCATCGCTGACGGTGCCAAGGATGGCCAATACGGCCAGGCCATGAAAATTTACAGCGACATCCAGAAGGCGAGCGCGAAGGCCAAGGACGGCATCTTCCAACGATTGGCGCTTGCCGTCGCTCTGGAGCATGCGGTGCCGATTGCGCAAAAAAATCCTGAAGCCGATACCACGGCTCCGGCCACGGTGGATCCGGTGAAACGGTATCTTCATTACGAGAAGGCATTCCTGGACGGCGAGCTGGATCCTGGCTTCAAGGAACTGACCGTTTGGGATTACCGATGGGTTGTTAATGGCGATGAGCCGGATGACACTCTGGCCTGGGGGCGCAAGATGCTCCATAACTACCGGCCCGACGAGATCACCACTTCGGACTATCGCTGGCGTTATGTGAAAGCCGTCAAGACCGAGGTCAAATACGGATCGCAGGATCAGAAAAACGACCTCCCCACACTGCAGAACTACCAGAACATCATCATGAATGGTGGTGTGTGTGGTCGGCGCGCGTTCTTTGGACGGTTCATTTTGCGCAGCTTCGGCATGCCGACCTTGGCGCGTCCCCAGCCAGGCCATGCCACGCTGGTCCACTGGACGCCCGATGGCTGGGTGATCAACCTTGGCGCGGGCTGGGGTTGGGGCTGGACCACGTTTGGCGAAGACACCGATTTCCTGGCGAGCACGCAGGCCCGGAAGTCGGAGCAAAACTACCTGCAGGTGCTGCGCGCCAAGTGGGCGGGCTCTGTCCTTGGAGAAACGAAGACCTTCGGCTTCCACGACGAGGCGACCGGCTTCTGGAATGGCGTGGCGCTCTATCAGCAGCGGAAGATTGTTGAAGAATCCAAAGCGGTGGCGCTGGCCGCCGTCGGCACCGACATCGGCGAGGCCAATGAATCCAAGGAGAAGGATGTTGTTGAAACAGTGACTCTTTCCGAGGCGGACCGGAGGATCGTCGTCGGCCAGAATGGAGTGATCACGATTCCGGCCGTGGCCTGCAGCAAACCAACGGCAGCCACGGAGAAGATCATCTTCATGAAAAGCTCCCTGGGCGGAATGCAGCTGCATCACGGCCGGAACGGGGCGCCTGAGGATTTTGAATACATCATCGATGTGCCGGCGGCAGGGAAATACGAGCTCAGCGCGCGGGTGGTGACGACAAGCTCCGACCAGCACCTGCTGGTCGCTGCCAATGACGCCAAGGAGCCGGCCGATATCGCGGTGCCCTTCACTATCGGCATGTGGGACAAGACCCAACCCGTCGAGGTCTCGCTGGTCAAGGGCCCGAATGTCCTCCGCTTCTCGCGCAAGGACCCAGTCAAGGGATTGACCATCAAGGATTTCACCCTTACGCCGGTGAAATAACCGTCCGGATGAACCCCATGCGCGATGCTGCGTATGGGGTATCGCACCAGAAATGTCAGCGGCGAACTTATTTCAGCACCCGAAAAAAGTTGCCCGAAAAGTTGCCCGAAAAGTTGCCCGAAAATGACGGTCTTTTCGGAATTCGACGGAATTTGACGGACACTGGCGGAACACGCCCTATCAGCCCGGAAACGAAAAAAGCCATGGAAACAAGGGCTTTTCAAGGATTTCAGGGGCGTGGAGCATAGGAGATTCGAACTCCTGACCTCTTCATTGCGAACGAAGCGCTCTACCAACTGAGCTAATGCCCCTCACGTCCTTGCACCGGATTTCCTGCCATCTGGCGTTGTCCGGCGCAAGGTGGAAATTCCGGTCGGCCGCCGCTCGCGCGGAATTTCGGCAAAAAATATTCGGGCCGATTCACTAAGCTTTTGCCAAAGCCGCCCGATGCCCCATCATTCCCGCATGAAAGCGGTTCTTTGGATTTCCACATCCTGTATATTCACCCTCGCATTTTCCAGTTGCGCGCCCTCGGGTCGCGGCAGCAGCGGCGGCACCCAGCTGGCGGGCACCGGGCCCTTCGATAAGAACGGTCGCTACATCGAGGAATGGGCCGACAATCCGTCGAAATGGCGCAAGCCCGGAAGCGCTCCCTCGCCGCACGAAGTGAACTCCGACGAGCTGCCGCAAATCGCTCAAAACGAACAACCGCCGCAGAATTCCATTCCGCTCCCGCCCGCAGGCAGTTCCAAGCCCGCTCCGGTGATTTCTCAAACCTCGGTGACGACCAAGTCGAAATCCACGGCGACCAAATCCCAGCCCACGGTCGCGAAGTCCCAGCCCACGGTCGCGAAGTCCCAGCCCGCCGAAATCAAATCCAAGCCGGTCGTGGTCAAAACCAAGGCCAAGCCCAAGCCCAAGCCGAAATCCACCCGTTACGTGGTCAAGAGCGGCGACTCGCTCTCCGCCATCGCGAGCCGCACCGGCTCGTCGGTTTCCGCGATCAAGAGCGCCAACGGCATTTCAGGCACGCTCATCCGGCCGGGCCAGTCGCTGACGATTCCGAGGAAATAAATCACTCGCGGAAGAACGCCGCGAAGAATGTTGCCGCAATCAATTCGTTGCCGCGGGGTGTCGGGTGGCTGCCGTCGGCCATGAAAAGCCCGCTGCCCCGGCCTGCGGAAATCTCGCGTTCCCAAGCGTCGCCTACCGGCACGAC
>JBFZFJ010000290.1:0-4547 GCA_041306405.1 Verrucomicrobiales bacterium
GGACGCGGGGATGGCGGCGATGCTCGACTCGATGCTGGCGGCGAATTCCCCGGCGAGCGCTTCCGCCTCCGCGGCCGCGGCGCTGTCGCCGGTGTGCCGCCAGTGTTTCGCGATCGCCTGCAAGCCGGCCCTGGCCCAGAAATCGTCCCAGTAATAGAAATCGTTAGGCCCGAGATGCTCCGCGCTGAATCCGGCGGGCAACAGTCCGCTGGCGGTGGCGCGCTTCCTCGCCAGCCAGTGCATCCCCTTGCGCAGCGCGTACTCCATTTCCTTTCCCGGGAGCTTGCCCGACAGTTCCGCGTGGCGGGCGACGATCCACAGCACTTGTCCGTTCGAGTCCCACTCGCCTTCTTGTGATAGAAAATAGCCGGCCATGGTTTGCCGGACCGGAAAGCCCGCCAGAATCCGCTCGGCGCGGTCCGCCTGACCGATAACTGTCAGCGGATGAAGCATCAGGCAGGCGTCGCGGAACCAGAACCGGCGGTAGGTGTACGGGCCGGGGACCATGTCGTCGGCGGAGAGCAACAGCAGCGTCCGCACCGCCGCGTCGTAGAGGAATTGCATCCGCTCGTCGGGGATTCGCAGCTCCGCGGTGCCGGCCAGCGCGTCCTGCCAGGAAACCCCGGTGTCCGCGCGTTTCGGCAGCTCCCTGAAGTCACGCTCCAGCGTCACGGAGACGCCCAGCTCGCGGGGGACGTCGGCGTGAATGCGGAAAAGCGCCGCGCCGGTGGCCATGCCGACGTCGCATTTCACCTCGCGCTGGCCGTCGCTGCCGGGAAGATCCAGATAGACGTCGCCCTCGGCGTAGTGGGCCATCCGCAGCGAGTCGGGCGGTTCTCCCAGTTTCACCGTCGCCTCGTCATTGACCTGGAAGGCCGTGCCCGACGAGTCGATCGCGATGCTCTGGATGAACTGGATGCCCTCGGGATTGTAAGGCCGCACCGCCACCACCAGCCAGCCATCCTCATCGGAAACGGCCCTAACCGCCGTGCTGGCTTCCACGGAACCGTGACCGGCGATGACCATGCGCGTGGCGAGTTTCAGTTCGAGTCCGTCTTGCCGGCACTCGGTAGCCACCGTGAGCGTGGGTTCCAAATCCAAGCGCTGTTTCACCGCGTCGTCATCCAGTTTGCTCGGCAACAAGCGCCGCCGCGAGTCGGTCACGATCCAGAAATCCAGCGACCAGCCGTCATGCAAGGGTGTGACCAAGCCGCGCGGATCGACGATCGGATAGACCGGGACACCGGGCAATCCCACCGCCGTCCAGTTGCGGTGGGTGAGATTGATGTGGCTGAAGGAAAACGCCCGCGGGACGAACGATTTGTCCGCCGGATTGAACTGGCGCTCCACCCAATACGGCCAGACCCAGTCGAGGTTGTGCTGGATCGCCTTGGCGTTCACCAGACCGCGGGCGTGGAAGACGATGCCGGCGCGCAGGAGCTCCAGCGGCTCGGCGACTTCCGAGGGCTGGGCGAAACGCCGCATCCGCGCAAGCAGGGTCGCCGGATCGAGCACGCCATAGCGTCGCGCCGCGTGTTTCACGAAGAATTTCCATGGCAGCCATCGGAACATACATCGCCTTTCATGAATGATTTCCCGGGAAAAATCCGGGGATTCAATATGGCACAGCCACGGCGTCCCCTCCAGAGGATTCCTCCAAACGGCCGAAAGAAACCACGGTCCGGGCTTGCTCCGCAGGCGTTCCGAGCGTAGTCCCTGCGGCCCGATTTCATGTCTGTCTCTCCTTATGCCATCCCTTCGCCCGCGCTCCAGCGCGAGGTGACACGCCGCCGCTCGTTCGCGATTATTTCCCATCCGGACGCCGGAAAAACCACTCTGACGGAGAAATTCCTGCTCTACGGCGGCGCGCTCAACCTGGCCGGCAGCGTCACCGCCCGGAAAAACCAGCGCGCCACGACCTCGGACTGGATGGACTTGGAGAAACAGCGCGGGATCTCCGTGAGCTCCACGGTCCTGCAGTTCGAATACAAGGACTGCGTCGTCAACATCCTCGACACGCCGGGGCACAAGGATTTCTCGGAGGACACCTACCGCGTCCTAACCGCCGTGGACGCCGCCGTGATGGTGGTGGACGCCGGCAAGGGGATCGAAAGCCAGACGCGGAAACTCTTCGAAGTCTGTCGTCGGCGCGGCGTGCCGATTTTCACCTTCATGAACAAGCTGGACCGCCCGGCCCGGCCGTCGATGGACTTGCTCGACGAGCTGGAATCCGTGCTCGGCATCCACGCTTATCCGGTCAACTGGCCGCTCGGCGACGGCCCGCGCTTCCGCGGGGTTTATGATCGCGAGCAAAAGCAGGTGCATCTTTTCCAACGCACGGTTCACGGCGCCTACCGCGCGCCGGTGGCGGTGACGGGCATCGAGGACGAGAGCGTGAAGGACGCGGTGGAGGAGGGGACTTACCGGCAGGTTTGCGACGAGTTGGAACTGCTCGAAGGCGCGGGCGCAGAGTTCGATTTGGCAAAAGTCCTCGCCGGCGAACTCACGCCCGTCTTCTTCGGCAGCGCGGCGAACAACTTCGGCGTGCAGCTCCTGCTCGACCGTTTCCTCGAACTCTCGCCACCGCCGACCCCGCGCGAGAGCGGCGGGATGATGATCGACCCGGCGTCCGAGGAATTCTCCGCCTTCGTCTTCAAGATCCAGGCGAACATGAACCCGAAGCACCGCGACCGCATCGCCTTCGTCCGTATCGCGTCCGGGAAATTCGAGCGCGACATGGACGTGATCAACGGCCGCACCGGCGAGAAAGTCCGCCTCGCCAACTCGCAGCGCCTCTTCGCCCGCGAGCGCGAAACGGTGGACGACGCGTTCGCCGGCGATGTCGTGGGACTGGTGGGGAATTACGACCTGCTCATCGGCGACACGCTTTCCTCGCAGCCCGGCGTGACCTTCGATGAGATCCCGCGTTTCGCGCCGGAATGTTTTTCCTTCCTGCACAACAAGAGCACCGCGAAATACAAGCGCTTCCGCGACGGCCTCCAACAGCTCCTCAAGGAAGGTGTGGCCAGCGAGTTCGTCCTGATCGACACCGAGGGCCCGCAGATCCCGCTGCTCGGCGCGGTCGGGCCGCTGCAGTTCGAAGTCCTCCAATACCGCCTCGAAGGCGAATACGCCGCCGAGACGCGGATCGAGCCGGCCAACTGGTCGCTCGCCCGCTGGCTCAAGCCGAAGGAAGGCGACCCGCTCGCGCCCGAAGCGCGGCCGGCGCTTTCGTTAGGCGCGGCGCTGGCCCGGGATTCCAACGGCTGGTTGGTCGCCCTGCTCCCCAGCGAGTGGGCGCTGAAAACTTTTTCCGACAAGAACGAGGACTGGGTCATCTCCGAGCAACCCTTCCCGCCGCCGGCGGTGGCCAAGTGACACCGGCTCAGATCCCGCGGAACTCGGTGGCCAGCCTCTTGGCGGTGGCGATGGTGTCGATCACGATCGCGCCTTCTTCCGCGGAAAAATGAGTTTGCCATTGGGATTCATGTAATTACTGTGCCCCCATGAATCACGTCCAGAAACCGATTCGCATTGGAAACTCGAAAGGTGCCCGCATCCCGGCCCACCTCATCCGTGCCTATCATTTGGAACGGGGATTTATCATGAAACCCGTTCAGGACGGCATCCTCATCGCTCCGGCGGATGGTTCCAAACTCACTCTTGAGGAATCCTTTGCCGCGATGGCTCTGGACCAATCCGATCTGAAAATCGCCCGGGAATGGGCGGAAACCGGACTCTCCGATGGCCTCGAAACGTCCGACTTCTAAATCCGCGCACTTGGTCCGGCGCTACGAGATCCATCTGGTTGCCCTCGATCCCACGGAAGGAAGGGAAACTCAAAAGACCCGTCCCTGTGTGGTTGTCTCCCCCGACCCTATGCACCACACAGGCATGGCCGTGGTCTGCCCGCTGACCACCGCGCTGCATCCACAATGGGCGCATCGCATTCAAATCATTTGCGCCTCGAAAGCAGCGGAAGTCATGGTGGATCAAATCCGGGCCGTCAGCCTCACCCGCTTCGTCAAACGCATCGACATCCTGTCGCCAAATGACGCGGAGGCACTGCGCGATCTCATCGCGCTCCTTTACGCCACCCCTTGATCCCGATTCCGAAGGACTTCTAAAACGGCACCTCGTCCGCCTCCTCCCATTGTCATGCGGCCTGCGGCGAGGCCGCGCTACCTTTGCTGGAAAACCAACGGCGGCGTCTTCAATTTCAGCATCTCAGCTTTTACCCGACAGCCACGCCCTCAACTCCGCATCCTCCCGCTCCTCCTGATGGTTTGACCCGGATGCTTGTTAGTCGGGACTGACGCTTTCGACATCGAACGTCGAAATGGGAAGGATTTGAACCGCAAAAGCGCGAAGGTCGCAAAGGGACGCGGAGCCGGGACGATGGGATTTTGAGGCTTGGATGAAGCGAAACGCGGAGTTGCGGAGGGCGCTGAGGACGAGGCGGAGCGGCGGGTGATAGTCAGGGGTAAGCGACACGGTTGGGGGGAATGAAAGTGGAAGTGGGGACACGAATGTCCCCACTTCTGATT
>JBFZFJ010000291.1:0-10234 GCA_041306405.1 Verrucomicrobiales bacterium
ACTGGTCCATGATACCGCAGGGGACATGGGCGAAGTCGTGCTCGGCTTTCTGGCAGAGCAGGGCTTTTTCCTTGGTGTCGAGGACGGTGTCCAGCAGACCTTCGAGGAAAGTGGCGGTCGCGCATTCGAGTGCGGCGGAGGACGACAAGCCCGCGCCGCCGGGAATGGAGGAGAGGATGTAGGCGTCGAATCCGGGGATGTGGTGGCCGCGGTCCTGGAAGCCGCGGATCACGCCGCGCAGGTAGTTCGCCCACTTCGGCTCGCTGATTTGCTGCGGCTGGGTGAGGTCGAGGGTGACGACTTCCTCGCTGATCGCAGAGGTGATGCGGGCTTGCGAGGTGCCGTTGGCGCAGCCGGCGATGACGATGTAGCGGTCGATCGCGAAGGGCATGACGAAGCCGTCGCAATAGTCGATGTGCTCGCCGATGAGGTTGACGCGTCCGGGCGCGGCGGCGGTGATGGTGACCTTGGCTTGGAGCTGGCTGGCGAGTCCGGCAGCGGCGTCATTTACAAGATCGCTGAGGTTTGGATTGATCTGGAGCATGGGCATTTGGAGATTGGGGTCGCCTAGGCGGCGGGCGATTGGTCGAGACGGCGGCGATAGCTTTCCACGGCATGTGTCCAAGTGACATGGATTCCTTCCGCCGGACGCAGCCAGACGGCTCGGTGCATCATGAGCATCGCGGGGGCGGCGTAAAGCAATTCGGAAAGTTCGGCTTTGGTCAGGCTGGCGGGGCCCTCGCCGAGGCAGCGGGCGGCCAGCGCTTCTTCAGCAGCCGTCAGGTCGGAATGCTCCAGCAGGGAGACGTGGACGCCGTTGACATAAGGATCGACGACTGCGGCGACGACGCCGCGGCGGGCATCGGTGGACGCGTCGAGCGCGGGATCGACGGCGGCGGTGGCGTTGTCGGCTAGGCGGATGACGGCTGGCGGATTGAGTTCTTCGGGAGTGGCGAGAATTTTCCGTTTCAGCAGGGCGCGGCCGTAGCGGGAGCGGCTGGTCCAGACGGAGACGGGGGCCGAGAGCAGCAACCCGAGCAAAATCGGGGTCATCCAGAGGGCGAAGGCGTATTTGGAAGTGAAGTCGCCGGGGTTTTTCGAATGGTAGCCGATGTTGATGGCGACGGCGGTCCAGGCCAGCCCGAGAATCGTCTGCGGCGCATGGAAGCGGAACGCGTCGCCCCACGCGGTGCCGTCGGTTTCGCGGTTTTGATTTCCCCAGCCGACCGCGCGGCCGAGGATGATGCTCAGGACCATCAGCGAGTGGGCGAGCATGATGCAGGGCGCGAGCAGCATGGAGACGATGGTTTCCATGGTTGCTCCGATCATGATCCGGAAGGTGCCGCCGAAGGAGCGGCGGATGCTTGGCGTTAGGATCGCGGCGGTGACCGCGAGGATTTTCGGCAGGAACAACAGCGCGAAAATGACGGCGGTGAGGATGATGCTCTGTTGGATCCCGTCGATGTGGAACCAGCGGGCGGCGTAGCTTTCGAAGGGAAGCTGGCTGAGTTCGCTGGAATAGCGGTCCCAGGCGATCCAGGTGCCGAGGGCGAGAAACAGAAACCACAGCGGGCTGCCGAGGTAGGCCATGATGCCCATGAAGAGGTGCATTCTGACGGAAAACGGCAGCTTGCGGGCGAAGATGAGCCACATGTGCTGGAGGTTTCCCTGACACCAGCGGCGGTCGCGGATGAGGTGGTCCACCAGCGTGGGAGGGGCTTCCTCGTAGGTGCCCTCGATGTCCCAGGCGAGCCAGACTTCCCAGCCTTGGCTGACCATCAGCGCGGCCTCGACGAAGTCGTGGCTGAGGATGCGCCCGCCGAAGGGCTCGCGGCCGGGCAGGGCGGGGAGCTCGCAGAATTCGGAAAACGGCTTTACGCGGATGAGCGCGTTGTGCCCCCAGTAGCTGCCGCCGCTGAGCTGCCAGAAGTTGAGCCCGCGGATGAAGAGCGGGCCGTAAAGCCGCATCGCGAACTGTTGGAGGCGGGTGAAAATCGAGGAGCCGCGGATCAGTTTCGGTGCGGTCTGGAGAATCCCGAGCCGCGGATAGGCCTCCATGATGCGGGTCATCGTGACGATGTCGGCGCCGTCCATCAGGCTGTCCGCGTCGAGCACGAGCATCGCTTCGTAGTCGCCGCCCCAGGTGCGGACGAAGTCGCCGATGTTGCCGGCCTTGCGGTTCTCGTTGGTCTTGCGGCGGCGGTAATAGATGCGGCCGAACGCGTCGAGACGCCGGCAAAGGTTGGTCCACGAGGTTTCCTCCATCACCCAGAGGTCGAGGTCGCGGGTGTCGCTGAGGATGAAGAAATCGAACGACTCCAGGTTTCCGGCGGCCTCGATGGACCGATAGATGGCCTCGATGCGGGCGCAGACGCGGACGCTGTCCTCGTTGTAAACCGGGATGACCACCGCGTGGCGCTTGGCGAGCGGGCCGGTTTTCCCCTCGGCGAGCTTGCTGATCCTGACCGAGCGCTTGCGGCCTAGCAGCATGTCGAACGCGCCGAAAATCGCGTGGAACGAGCCGAGGACGAGCAGGCCGTTGAGGACCACGAAAATGGCCAGCAGGGGGAAGTGGGCCTTTTGAAACTGCATCCGATAAAACAGGTCCGTCAGCCAGAGGGTGGCGAGGATGTTGACGACGAGCACGCTGCCGAAGAAAACCGTGCGTCGCAGGACCGTCCGGAAACGGCCGAAAAACGGCTTGGCGGAATCGCGGGTGGTTAGCTCGGTGTTTTCCATCAGTCCAAAAGGGTGAACCACACGGTGACGACGATCAGCAGCAGGAGCAGGCCGACAAACATGATCCGGACGATCGGCTTGCGGTCCATCGTTTCCCACCATTGGGCGGCACCGCTGCCGATGACGTTGAATTCAAGAGGGCGGGGGACCATGGTCAGCTGGGCGAAGCGCGGGCCGGCGGCGAGGTAGGACTTTTTCATCGCCTCGACGAACTCGGCGGGCCACGGCGCGGGCGTTAGGAAAACGCCTTGCCACTGGTCCGGCATGCCGGCGAGCAGCAGCGCGAGGCGGCCGCGGGCGGCGAGGCGGCGGTTTTCCAACGGCACATCGAGCACGTCCTGCGTCCAGTTGGCGACTTCGCTCAAGGCTTCCTCCATCGCCAGCAGGCGGGCGGGTTTTTCCGGTTCGTTGGACCGCCGGGCGGAGGCGCGCCAGAGGATTCCGCGGACCAGTTCGGCGACGAGCAGGCGGTTTCTCAGGCGCAGTGCTTGCAGGTAGGCCTCGACGGCGGCGTAGGCCTCTTCCCACTCATTGAGCTCGCCCTCGCTGAGCGGGCGCAAGGTGTTCAAGGAGTGATGCGATGGACCCATGTTTCGGTGAGGAAATTTTCTCCGCGTTTGAGGCAGCAGCGAAGTTCGACCGGGCCGATGTCAGCGAGCTTTCCGCCTTCGGCGGCAGGCGCGATTTGGAAGGCGACGCGCCAGCGGGCGTTCGGGATGGGCTGGATCGTGATGCCTTGGATTTTGACTTTTTCCGCGCCGGCCCCAGTGGCCTGGACGAGCGGGGTGAGCGGGATTTCGCCTTGCTGGTTGAGGGCGTTGCCGGAGAATTCGACGACCATGGTGCGTTGCTCGGGCTGCCAGTCATGCACGCCCGTGCGGGTGGCCACGACGTGGCCGTCGGCCATCGACGGGTCTTCGTCCATGGTCCAATGCTGGCGGTAGGCGAACTCGATGCGGTCGCCGGGTTGAGGTGTCCGTGCCGGTTCCCACATCGCCACGGTGTTGTCGGATAGTTCGTTGGTGGTGGGGATTTCCATCAACATCACGCGGCCCGGACCCCAGTCGGAGGTCGGCTCGATCCAGAGCGAGGGCCGGAGCTGATAGTCCGCCTCGCCGTCCTCGTAGGCGGAGAAACGGCGGTCGCGCTGCAGGAGGCCGAAACCGTCGCATTTTTCCATGTCGAAGAAGCTGAACTCGAGCTTGCCGGTGTCGTTGGAGATCGGGCGCCACAGCCGCTCGCCGGTGCCGGTGCGGATGGCGAGGCCGTCGGAGTCATGGACTTCCGGGCGGAAGTCGTCGAAGCGGCGGCGCGAGTTTTCGCCGAACCAGAACATGCTCGACATCGGGGCGATGCCGAGGCGCTGCACTGCTTTGCGGGCGAAAAGAACGGCTTTGACGTCAACGAGCGTCTTGTTGCCCGGCGCGATCTTGAATTGATAGGCACCCGAGTAGGACGGGCCGTCCAGCAGTGCGTAAACCGTGGCCTGGGTGCTGTTTTCATCGGGTTTGCGCAGCCAGAATTCCCTGAAATTCGGAAACTCCTCGGCGACGCCGTCGGCTCCTGTATTCACGGCGATGCCGCGCGAGGAGATGCCGTAGCGTTGGTTTTTGCCGAGCGCCCGCCAGTAGCTCGCTCCTTGGAACGCGATGAGTTCGTCGAAAATGTCCGGGTTGTTCAGCGGCGCGTGCAGGCGGAATCCGGCGAAGCCGCCCTTGGCGGGCAGGTCGCCGTGCTTGTTGATCAGTGGGCCGTAATTGAAAAACGCCTCGGCCAGACGGATCTTCTGTTGGTGGCTGCTGGTGAACTCGTTAAGCGTCACCGGCTCGCGATACAAGTAGCCGGGATGGAAGAACATCGCGCGGAACGGCAGTTTCTCCGCGGCCCACAGGGCTTGGTTCGGGTTGAAGCGGATGTCGCGGTATTGATCGTAGGTCAGCTCGTTCATCCAAGCCGGCAGGCTGTCGAGGCTGGGAGCGACGTAGGGCTTGTTGGCGAGGTCCCGAGCGCGACTTTGGATACTTTCGAATCCGACATCCTCGCGTTCCCAAGTCTGGCACAAAGCGGAGGAGGTCAAAGTTGCAAACGTCGCGAGCAGAATAAGTTTCCTTAGCACAACAGGGTCATAGGGTGGGGATAGCCCGCCCGTCAAGAATCGTGATTTGGAAATGTTTCATGAAATTAGACTTTCGAATCCAGCCGGGTGGCGTGATAGGTCAGAATCCCGTCGAAATCGACGACCTCCGGGTCCGCGACCTGCCGCTCGGGGTCGAAATCGAGGAAAAACCGGTCCACCCGGAATCCACAATCCGCCAGTAGCGCGATCAGTTCCGGGTGCTCGATCCAGCGGATGGTTTGGCGGGAACGGTGGGTCTGGGGAGGATTTCCGGTGAGGGAATAGCGGTGCTCGCGCTCGACGAGTTGGCGGCGGCGGTCCAGACGGTGGCGGGTTTCCAGCAGTCCCTCCCGGCCGTCCGGCAAGGTGACGCGGTGGTCCTCATACCATTGGTTTTCCGGGAGGTCGCCCAGCAGCTCGGCGTAGGGCATGAAAACCGTGAGGTAGAGTCCGCCGTGGTTTTCGAGGAGGCCGTGCCAGTGGCGGAGCGTCGCTGCGGGATCGCTTGCGAGTTGCAGGGTGAACGCCGGGGCCAGCAGGGAGGAGAATTTCCGGCCGTCGTCCCAGACCGACATGTCGCCCTCGTGGACCACCGGCTGGATTGCTAATTTCCGGGCTCGGGTATTTCCCTGCTCCAGCATGTCGCGCGAGAGTTCGAGGCCTTCCACGTCCAGCCCCATTTGGACCAGCGGGAACATCAGCCGCCCCGAGCCCGAGCCGATCTCAAGCGCCGGACCCGGATGTTTTTCGAGAAACGTCGCCATCAACGCCACCTCGGAGCCGTCGTCCTCGGCTTCCCAGAAGGCGTCGTGCAGCTCGGCTTCGAGAGACAGATAGGGCTGGGACATCTGATCTCCTCAAATCTCCGCCGCGGACGGCGGTTGCGATTTCCCGCGCAGCTTGAGGTTGAGCAGCTCGACGAGCAGCGAGAACGCCATCGAGAAATAGATGTAGCCTTTCGGAATGTGGAAGTGCATCGCCTCCGCCATCAACGCCGTGCCGATGAGAATCAGGAACGACAGCGCGAGCATTTTTACCGACGGGTGACGCGAGACGAAACTGCTGATCGCGCCGGACGCCAGCATCATCACGCCGATGGAAATCATCACAGCCACCATCATCAGCGAGACGCGTGTCGGGTCGTTGACCATGCCCACGGCGGTGATCACCGAGTCGAGCGAGAAGATGATGTCGATCATCGCGATCTGCACCAGCACCGCGCCGAAGCTGGCTTTCGCCTTGCTGGTCATGGTCTCTTCCTGGTGACCTTCCAGGTTGTGGTGGATTTCCTTGGTGGACTTCCAGATGAGGAAAAACCCGCCGCCTAGCAGGATTAGGTCCTTCCACGAGAACCCGAGCATGCCGCCGTGCTCGGCGGCTTTCGGCATCATGTCCCACAGCGTCGGGTGGACGGGGATTTCGAAAATCGCGGTTTGCAGGCTCATGATCCAGGTGATCGAAAGCAGCAGGACCATTCGCGCGCCCATCGCCAGGCTCAGGCCGATCAAGCGGCCCTTTGCCCGCTGCTCTTCGGGCAGGCGGTCCACGAGGATGGAAATGAAGACGATGTTGTCGATGCCGAGGACGATTTCCAACAAGGTCAGTGTCAGCAGCGCGCCCCAGGCTTGGGGATCGGCGAGCCAGTTGAATTCAAGAAGGGAGGCGATGATCATAATGAGGCGAATTCCAGAGCGCGTTGTTTCATCTGGTTCGCCATCAGAGTCAAGGCATTGGCGCGGGTCGGCGCGAGATGTTCTTTCAAACCGGTGCGGTCGATGAAGCCCATGTCTGCGGTGAGGATGTCGTCCGGCGTCTCGTCGCCGAGCACCCGGACGAACAGCGCGATCATGCCCTTGGTGATGAGCGAATCCGAATCCGCCGAGAAACGGACTTTTCCGCCCTCGAACGCGGCGTCGATCCAGACCTGCGACTGGCAGCCCTTGATCAGGTGCGCGGGCGTCTTCGCGGCCTCGGCCATCGGCGCGAGCTTTTTCCCGAGGCCGATGACGTATTCATAACGCTCCGTCCAATCCTGAAAAAGGGCGAGCTCCTCCAAAAGGTTCTCCTGCTTGTCTGCGATGCTCATGCGGCGGAATTGATACGCGGGATGAAAACGCGGGCAAGCTTGATCAAGTCGCCGGCGCGAGTCTCTGGAGCAGCAGCGCGGAAACGAAGGCGAGGGGAGGGACGAACAGGCAGGCGGCCGTGAAAGGCAGCGTCCCCGTCATGGCCAGAGAGGGGAGGCTGAGAGGCAACAGCGCCATCCAGTCGATGAGCGGTATTCCGGCAAGCAGTCTGGAAACGTGCCGGGACACCGGTTTTCTCCAGACGCTCAGGCTGAGGACTGTCCACAGGCAGTAGGGGAAAAGGCCCGCAAGCATGAAGAGCACGGAACCGACGCGCCATTGATAGACCGCGTAAGAAACGGCGGTGGCCGCGGTGACGAAAAGGATTCGCGCGAGATTGGAAATGCTGGCGGGTGGATTTGGCAACGCCTCGTATCTGGCGCTCAGGGAAAGACCCGCGATGTGACAAAACAAGCCCAGCGCGCAGGCACCGATCATTCCCGAATAGGGCGGAAAAAACGCGGAGTCCGCTAGGATTTCAAACAGCTGTCCCGTCGGCAATCGCAGGCTGAGCCAGTCACCCTGCCCCGGGAAGACCGCGGAAAATCCGACGGCGCCCATCACCGGCAACAGCGCGCGGCACAAGCCCATCGCGACGACCGCCCAAGGGCTGCGTTTATGCCAGTAGGTGTAAATCACGACCATACAGAGGATCACCACCGCCACGGCCGCGCTCGCCGGACTCGTCACGGCGCTGAGAAAGATCCCGCCCGCGGCGCAAACCGCCGCCACGCCCAGATAGAGGCCCGGCGGAAACAAGCCGCGCGGCAGTGCCCGCTCCGGGCGGCTTTTCAAGTCCCACGCCCGGTCCATCCAGTCGTTGAGAAAATTTCCCGACACGTAGAGCAATACCCCGGCCAGCGCCAGACGGGCAGCGGCGGACCAAGGATGTGAAAACGAACACCAGCCTCCCAGATAGCCGGCAATCGCCACGCCCAGCCAGACGTTGCTCACCACGCTAGGGATGTTCGCCACCCGGGCGGTGGACAGCAGCGCGTGGATCTTTCCGGAGCGGTTCATCGGCCCGCAGCATGGGGGAAACCGGCGGAACCGCCAAAAGGAAATCTCCCGATATTTTGCTTCAGCCGGCAGGGCAGGATATGCGGAGTGCAAGGCGCTTGGCGGGTAGTTCCACCTCCTTCATCAGCCGATAGTCCTCCCGTCACCTGAACCAGAAACACCATCATGAAACAATCCATCACCTCGCTCGGCGCATTCGGCCTGCTTAGCTCGTTCGTCTTCGCCGGCTCCCCGGCTGCCGTCGCACCCGCCAGCGACGGCTTCGGCCAAGCCCGCCGCCCGATCAGCAACCCGACGCTTTTCGACCTCGCGCTGCCCACCACCAACCTCCATCCGATCTTCGTCTATCACAGCCTGCCGGATCATGTCAGCAGCACTCTCGGAAAACTGCCAGTCGGCGGGGACGTTGAGGTTTACGCGGTCCAATTCGAATACGCTCTCAACGACCGCCTCTCGATCGTCGCCTCCAAGGACGGTTACGTGGACATGAATCCGGACGACACCCTCAGCGAGGAAAGCGGCTTCGCCAACCTCGGCGCGGGTCTGAAATACGCGTTCATCCTCGATCCGGTCGCGCAAACCGCTTTGAGCGGCACGATGTCCTTCGAGCTTCCCATCGGAAACAGCGACGTCTTCCAAGGCGACGGCGACGGCGCCGTGAACCTGATGGTTTCCGGACTCAAACTCGTCGATAACTGGCAGTTCGCCGGTGGCCTCGGATTTCAAATCCCATTCTCCGGCGAGCAGTCCACCGAGGGCTGGCTCAGCGCGCATGTCAGCTATGAGCTTTGCAAATGGTTCATTCCGCTCGTCGAAGTGAACTGGTTCCACGTCCTCGATTCGGGGAACGGCGCTGGCAACTATCCGAGCCAAGCCGGCGGCGCCGTGCCTGCCGTCCTCACCTTCGAAGGCGGGGATTTCTTCAATCTGGGAGCATCGAACTCGGATGAAAACCGCGACTTCGTCTCGACCGCCATCGGTTTCCGTTCGCGTCTCTCCGATTCCGTCGATGTCGGCGCCGCCTATGAAATCCCGCTGACCAACGAGGATAACAGCTTGATGGAAAGCCGCGTCACCGTCGATCTGGTCTGGAAATTCTGATCTTTTTGTTCGGTTGTTGTGTTATGCCCGGAGCGGATCACCGCTTCGGGCTTTTTGTTCGACGCCGTCTGCCCGGTCGTCTAGAAAATGACCCATGAGCAAAATCTCTATCGTTCTCATCGCCATCGTCGGGCTGGTCGTTGTCCTCGGCCTGTCGGCTGTCGGCTGTCGGCACTTATAACGGACTTGTCGGAAAGCAGCAGGGCGTCGATGCCGCCTGGGCGCAGGTCCTCAACCAGTATCAGCGGCGCGCGGACTTGGTGCCGAATCTGGTCAAGACCGTCGAGGGTTCCGCCAATTTCGAGAAATCCACGCTCGAGAGCGTGGTCAACGCCCGCGCCTCGGTCGGACGGGTGACCATCGACCCGAGCAAGGCTCCGGTCGATGCCGCCACGCTGCAGAAATTCCAGGAAGCGCAGGGGCAGTTCAGCAGCGCCTTGAGCCGCTTGCTGGTGGTGGCGGAGAACTATCCGGACCTGAAGGCGAGCGCCGGATTCCGTGACTTGCAGGCGCAGATGGAAGGCACCGAGAACCGCATCGCCGTCGAGCGCGGTCGTTTCAACGAGGTGGTGATGGGTTACAACACCGGCATCCGCCAGTTCCCGACCTTGATCTTCGCTGGAATGTTAGGCTTCCATCCGAAGCCCTATTTCCAAGCAGACGCCGGAGCCGAGAAAGCACCCGAGGTGAAATTCGACTTCGGCGGCGGCCGATGAGACGACTGCTCGCCTGTTCCGCGGTCCTGCTGGCCTGGCTTTGCGGCCTCGTCCCGGATGCCCGCGCGGCCGCTCCGCTGCCCGCCAGTCCGACGCCGCATTACATCCTCGACGACGCGCGCTGGCTGGGTCCTGCCGCGTTCCAGTCGCTGGACGCGAAACTGCAGGCCTTCGAGCGCGAAACCTCGTCGCAGATCGTGGTCGCGATTTTCCCGCAAATTCCCGAGGGCGAGGAGCTGTTCGATTTCAGCCAGCGGCTCTATCAGACATGGAAACCCGGCCAGAAGGGCAAGGACAACGGCGCGATTTTCCTGGTCTTCGCCGCCGACCGCAAGATGCGGATCCACACCGGCTACGGACTGGAAGGCGTGCTGCCGGACGCGCGCTGCAAGCAGATCATCGAGGACGTCGTCGCG
>JBFZFJ010000292.1:0-8036 GCA_041306405.1 Verrucomicrobiales bacterium
GAGTTCGATGCGCCAGTTGGGCAGAGGCTGGGGCAGGGGAGAAGCAGCGCGCGCAAACGGCGAGTTAAGAAGCAAGATGCACCACGCGGTGAGCGTGAAGCCCGAATTCCGAAGGGCGAACAAGTTCATCACAGCACTTCCTTCACGCGCAGGTTCCGGTGCCGGACGGTCTTCCCGTCGTTGTAATTCTGCAAGCCGATGAAGCCGCTCAATGTCCGCTGCGTCGTGTCGGTCCAGGTGTTCACCACCTTGCCGTTGATGCGAATGGAGTAGTCGTGGCCGCGTGCGACGATCTCGTAGCTGTTCCATTGGCCGACGGGCTTGGTGTTGGCCGTGACCGGCGCGCGGAAGGGATACAGTGCGCCCGTGCGCCAGGTCGGTTTCTCCGAATTCGGATCGCCGATTTCCATTTCGTGACCATTCTTCACGGCGACCGATGGATCATTGCCCGGATCGGGGAAACGCAGGAACACGCCCGAGTCCGCGATGTCCTGCTCCTGCAGGAACTCGCCGCGCATCACAAAGTTCGTGAACTGCCGGCCGGCATACCACCACAAGCCCATGCCGCCTTCGGCCGTGGCGACACCGTCTGCGACCGTGAACTTTCCGGGACCGCACTGCTTCCAATCCTTCAACGCCGCATCGCTCAACAGCGGAATGAAACCTTCTTCGCTTCCCACCGGCGAGACGACTTGATCCAGATACTCCGCCGGCAATTCATAGAGCGAGCGCACCTCAGCCTTGCGATAGAACACCTCCGCGTCCTCCGACTGGAGTTGAATCCTGCCGTGAGTCAGCGCGCGCCACTGGTCGCCTTGCTTGTAACGCGGATTAAACGCCACGAGGTTCACGTGGCCGTTGAGGATGTGGATGCAGTTGCCGCCCCAGAACACGACCTCGACTGTGTTCCAATTGCCAAAGACCTGTTCGACATCGAACGGAGGCGTGATTCCGTTGCCGCGCGTGGTGGTGATGCGCGGCCCGCCCTTGCGCCACACGATGTTCTTCTCGCCCTTGCCCTCGCGTTTGTAGGGGATGTAGAGCTCGTTCTCGTCGGTGATCCATTCGCCTTCGCAGTCAATGATCGCGCCGTTGACGCTCCACCATTGGCCAACGCCTTTCTCCATCACGTTGTTCTCGACTGAGGTCAGCCAGCCCGTGCGCGGATTCGGCGCGCCGATACCGCAATAGAGAATACCCGTGTCACGCCCAACGTGGGCGCGTCCGCCGAAGCGGCCCAGGCCCCACTGGAATTGGACGCGGAAATGGAAGTTCGTGAACTCGTCATGCGTGGTGATGGCGCCATAGTTCTGGCCGGAGACGTGGATGACATTCTCGCCATTCAGGTTCGTCACGGTGAACACGCCCTTCGGATCGACGTTCGCCACCAAGGGAGCGGACCCGCTGGGTGTGGCGAGAAACTTGTCCCAGTTGGATAAGTCCTTGCCGTTGAACAGAGGTTTCCACTCGGACTTGGGCGGCGTGTAAGCCGGTTCCGCCGCACTGACGGAGCCCAAGAGCCCCGCGCCCACCACCATCGCCATTAATGAATATAAGTTTCGTTTCATAAAAATCACTTTCTCGTCCGCTTCCGTTTCAGCCCCTGCTCCCGCACGCGGGTCAGCAATTGGTCCAGCACCGCCAGTTGGCAGATGCGCGGCGCGATGGCGAAGCTGCCCGCCGGGCGCTCCACCGTCTGCGTCGGCAGTAGCACATCCACCGCTCGCGCCAGCTCGCTGCCCGGCTCGTTGGTCAGGCCGATGGTTTTCACGCCCGCTTTCTTCGCTTCCAGCACGGCGCGCAGCGGAAACTGCGTCTCGCCCGAATGCGAAATCGCGATCAACACCAACCCGCCCACCGGCGGTGTGAAGGCAAAACCCGCCATCTGCGCGTCGTGAATCGGCAGCGCCTGCTTGCGCATGGTGAACAGCACGTCCGTCAGCACCAGCGCGATGCCGTGCGACGCGCCCAGACCCGCCAGCACGACGCGCGAAGCGCCCCGCACCAACCCCGCCGCTGCGTCCAGCGCGGAATCCGCCGCCGTCACGCTGGCCGAGATGTCGCTGCCGTAATGAGCCTCGCCGTTCATGGCGGGCTTCAAGTCGCCGCCGCCGGTCAGCTCGCGCAGGACGTGATACTTCAGATCTTGAAAACCGTCGAAGCCCGCCGCCCGGCATGCGCGCACCACGGTGGTGTCGCTGGTCTTCAACCCGGCGGCGACCTCGCGCAGGCTCTTCTCCGCTACCAGGCCAAGGTCGCGCAACAGCCGGCGCGCCACCTCCGCCTCGCTGGGGCGCATGTCGGCGAGACGGGTTTGCAGGGTTTGGCTGACAGACATGCAAAAAAATTATATGAATGTGTTGCGTTCACAACAATAAAGTGTTTGAATGTTGCAACTCAATCAATGACTACCTCGACCGAAGCTCAGACATGCCGAACGACAGCGCGAGTCGCGGGGGTGGGCCTGGATGATCTGTGCGCACGCCAGCAGCCGGGATGGAGTTTGGAACGCGCCTTCTACACGGACCCCGGTGTCTTCGATCACGACTTGGAACGCGTCTGGCACCGGCAGTGGATTTTCGCCGGCCACGGCAATGCGATCGCCAAGGCCGGTGACTATTTCCTCGTCCAGATCGGCGACGAATCCATCATCCTCACCCGCGACGCGAAGGGGGAAGTGCATGCCCTGTTCAACAGTTGCCGCCATCGTGGTTCACGCGTCTGCAACGAGCCCTCCGGCAACGCCCGCAGCCTAGTCTGTCCCTACCATCAGTGGGTGTATGGGCAGGATGGACGACTGATCAGCGCCCGCTTGATGGGGGCGGACTTCGACAAATCCCGTTTCGGCCTGCGTCGCGCCCACGCGCGGGAGGTGCAGGGCCTCATTTTCATCTGCCTCGCACCGGAGCCGCCCGATTTCTCGCAGTTCGCCCAACGGGTCGAACCGCGCCTGACCCAACACGCGCTGCCGTCCGCGAAGGTCGCGCACGTCGCGGACTACGATATTCAGGCGAACTGGAAACTGGTCGTGGAGAACTCCCGCGAATGTTACCACTGCGGCACCGGGCATCCGCAGTATTGCAACGTCGTCGGGTTCGCCGCTTCGATCGGTTCGCGGGAAGATGCCGAGGCTGACCGGGAAATGAACGCCGCAGGCCAGGCGCTGCTGGCGCGGCACGGCATTAGCGCCAGTCCAATACCGTTCGCTGTCGGAGGATGGTTTCAATTCCGCCGCTTTTTTCTGCGCGAGGGCATGGTTACCGAGAGCATGGACGGCAAACCCGTGGCGCCGCTGATGGGGTCCGTGCCCGCCTACGAGACCGGCATGCTGGTCGTTGTGGGACTGCCCAATCTCTTGCTCGAGGTCTCGCCGGATTACGCCATGACGCTCGCGATGTTCCCCGTCTCGCCCACGGTCACCCGCGCCCGGGTAACCTGGCTCGTGCGGGGCGACGCGCGCGAAGGTGTGGATTACGAGGTGCCGCGCCTGACCGAATTCTGGCGGCTGACCAGCGAGCAGGATTGGAAACTGTGCGAGGACAACCAGGCTGGCATCAACTCGCGCTACTACGAGCCCGGCCCCTACGCGCCCGATGAACGGGGGGTTGAGCACTTCGTTCGGTGGTATCTGGAACAGCTGGTTTGAGAAACTCCTCCCATGAGCTCCGCTGAACATTCCATCCCACAGCCGTTGCGACTCGGCGTCATCGGCTGCGGCAACGTGCTGAGCGCCTACCGTATGGTCATTGACCGCCAGCGCGCGAACGGTGCGGTGGAGGTGACGTTCGCCTGCGGCCGTGAAGCCCAACGCGAGTCAGCCAGCGCGGCCCTGCATACGACGCGGTTCACCACGGACGCTCGCGAGGTCATCGCGGCACCGGACATGGACGCGGTGCTGATTCTCACCTCCATGCCCGAGCACGCGCGACTGGCCACGGCCGCGTTGAACGCCGGCAAACATGTGCTGGTCGAAAAGCCCCTCGCCATGACCCTCGAGGAGGCGGACGCGCTCATCGCACTGGCCGAACGCGTCGGACGCACGTTGGTCTGCGCACCCTTCACGATCCTCAGCCCCACGTTTCAGACGATGTCCCGTCGCATCCGCAATGGCGACATCGGCAAGCCTTGTTCCGCCCGCGCGCGTTACGGCTGGGCCGGTCCTGATTGGACCGACTGGTTCTACAAGCCCGGTGGCGGCTGCATCTTTGACTTGGGCGTGTATTGCCTCACCAGCCTCACCGGCCTGCTGGGGCCGGCGAAACGCGTGACAGCGATGACCGGCGTGGCCATTCCCGAACGCGAGGTGAAGGGCCTTCCGGTCCGCGTCGAAGCCGAGGACAACGCCCAGGTGCTGCTCGATTTCGGAGCGGGGACGCTCGCGGTCGTCACCTGCGGCTTCACGATGCAGCAGTATCGTTCGCCGGCGCTCGAAGTGTATGGCAGCGCCGGCACCATCCAGATGCTTGGAGATGATTGGGATCCCGAGGGCTACGAACTGTTCCAAAACAGCGCCGGCTGCTGGCAGGTGTTCAAGGAGACCGCGCCCGACTGGCCGTGGACGGATGGGCTGAATCATTTCATCGATTGCATCCGCTCGGGAACCAAGCCGCTGGTGACACCGCAGCACGCGCGGCATGTTCTGGAAATCATGCTCAAGGCTCAGGAAGCCGGCCGGGACGGCCGCTCCATCGCATTGGAAACCACTTTCGCTCCGCTGGTCTTCGCCGAGTCGGGCGGGCAGGAAGCCGCGCACCGACAGCACGACCGCACTCGGGAGCATTAAACTCAACAGATTCTCATGCCACGCTGGTTTCTATTCACTGCCTTCGCCGTCCTCTGCTGGGGACTGTGGGCGGTCATGTCCAAGCTGATTGGCGAGTCGGTCACGGCCGCGCAAAGCCAGGCGCTCTGCACACTCGGTCTGATTCCCGTGATGCTCGCGCTCGGCTGCTCGAAGAAGCCCACTGCCACCGGCAATCGCCGTCGTGGAGCCATCAACGCCTTTCTCGCCGGTGCGCTGACTTGCGCGGGCAACGTCGCGTATTACCACGCGCTGAATTCCGGGGCCAAGGCGGCCACCGTCGTGCCGCTCACCGCGCTGTATCCGCTCGTGACCATCGTGCTGGCGGTGCTGCTCCTGCGCGAACGGCTCAATGCCATCCAACTCAGCGGCCTGGTGCTGTCGCTCGTCGCGATCTACTTCTTCAACGTCGCCAGTGTCGAGGGCGTGGTGAATCCGTGGCTGATGTTCGCGCTGATTCCGATTGGTCTCTGGGGCGTCTCCGGCCTGCTCCAGAAAATTTCCACCAACGACATTTCCGGCGAGCTCTCCGCGCTCTGGTTTCTGGCCGCGTTCGTGCCGGTGTCGGTCGTGCTGCTCCTCCTTCAGCCGCTCACCGGACCACTCGCGCTCAAGACCTGGCTGCTCGTCGCGGCGCTCGGACTGTTCTTCAGCCTGGGCAACTACGCGATTCTCCTCGCGTTCGCCAGCGCGGGGAAGGCGTCCATTATCGCACCGCTGGCGAGTCTCTATCCACTGGTCAGCGTGCCCATTGCCATCGCTTTTCTCGGGGAGAAAATCAGCTCACGCGAAACCGTCGGCATCGTCATCGCGCTGGTGTCCGTGGTGGCGCTGGCGTGGGAGAAGCCGCCTGTTCCTGACCTTGTTGGAGATGAAAAGGCCGGCTAATGAACAGGACGCGAACCCATCCACCCGGCATCCAGGCATCGCTCCGGTTTGTTCCATGTCTTTTAACCCTTTCAACATTTTAACCCTTCAACCTATTTAACGAACATGAAACCCATCACTGAACTCCTCAAACAAAACGTCGTTCTCGGCGACGGCGGTTACCTCATCGAACTCGAACGCCGTGGTTGCGTGGACAGCGGCTCCGGCCGCGAGAAGGTCGGCACCGGTCGCGGCAGCGGCCAGTTCACGCCCGAGGTCGCCATCGAACAGCCCGACGCGCTGCGCGAACTGCACCGCGAATTCCTGAACGCCGGCTCGCAGGTGCTTCAGGCACTGACGTTCTTCGGCACCCGCGAGAAGTTAAACCGTGCCGGCTACGGCGCGGAGACCGAGAACATCAACGCCGCTTACATCCGAGCTCTGTCGCGTGGCATCGCGGAGGCAAAATGAAATTGTTCGTCCATCCATCTGCGGACATCGCCAATACCGCTGCCACCGATTGCCTGGCGGCTTGGCTCACCGCACCGACGACCCGCAACGTCATGGTTGCGGCGGGCAATACGCCCATCGAACTCTACCGTCGCATCGGCGAACGCGGGCTGAAGCTCGCGCATCTGAACGTCTTCGCGCTGGATGAATACGTGGGCGTGCCGCTCGAAGAGCCACGCAATTGCGCGAACCTCATGCGCCGTTGCGTGCAGCAGGCGTGGGGGACTCCGCCCACGCAGTTTCACACCGTCAGCTCTCTGGAAGCCAACGCGCTCACCAGCGTTCAAGCACACGAACGCAAGATCACCCAGGCCGGCGGACTCGACGTCATCATTCTCGGCCTCGGCCAGAACGGGCATCTCGGCTTCAACGAGCCCGGCAGCGCGGAGGATTCCGTGGGCCGCCTGCTCGACTTGGAAACGATCTCCATCGAGGCGAACCGAAAATGGTTTGGCGGCGATTACGCGCCGGCGAAGGGCGTGACCGTGGGCATGAAAACCATCCTCGCCGCGCGGCATGTTCTCATCATGGCCTACGGATCGCACAAGACGGCGGCAGTCAAAGCGATGGTCGAAGGCCCGCGCGGACCACAATGTCCGGCGTCCCTGCTTCAGGGTCATCCCAACACCCACGTGTTCCTCGATAACGCAGCGGCTGTGAACCTCTCCTTGAAATCATGAGCGAGCCCAAGTTCACCGCGCTCGGCGTTGATGTCGGCGGAACCAAGATCGCCGCGGGCGTGGTGGCTTTTCCAGAGGGCGTCGTTCGGGCGCGACGCGAGATTCCAACGTTGCCCCAGCGCGGCGGCGCAGCGGTGCTCGCGGACGTGGAGCGGCTGGTGTCCGAGTTAGCCGCTGAAGCGCGTGCCGCCGGTCACCCCGTGCAAGGCATCGGTGTCGGCGTCTGCGAGATCGTGGATCGGTCAGGCAACATCGCCAGCGCCAATTGCCTTGATTGGAGTAGTGACAGCGTGCGTCAGCGTCTGTCCAAAACCGCTCCCACGGTGATCGAAGCGGACGTGCGCGCCGCCGCCCGGGCCGAAGCGCTATTCGGCGCCGGTCGCCATGCACGAGTGTTTCTCTATGTCACGATTGGCACCGGCATCGCGTCGTGTCTCGTCATCGACAGCCAGCCGTTCACTGGCGCTCGCGGAGCGACAGGGACAATGGCGAGCGGGCCACTGCTGCATTTGCCGGAGATGTGGCAGGAACGCGAGTCCGGAAGCCTGGAGCAATTCGCCGCGGGTCCGGCGCTGGTGGCGCGTTTCAACGCGCTGCACGGCAACGCGCAGTCTGGCCAGGAGGTCCTGGCCGCCGCGAGCCTCGGGAATGCCTGCGCGATCCGGGTCATCCGCTCCGCCGCCGAGGCGCTCGGCGCCAGCATCGGTGGGCTGGTCAACGTGCTCGACCCCGAACGGGTGGTTCTAGGTGGCGGCCTGGGCCTGAGCACCGGGCTGTATCGCGACACGCTCATCGCCACGGCGCGGCGTCACATCTGGTGGCCGGGCCATCGAGACCTGCCCTTGGTGTCCGCCACCACCGACGCAGGAGTCATTGGCGCCGCCGCCACGGCATGGAATTGCCTTTCAAACAGGTTGTGAGAATGGGCATGCCATGCGTTGGTCGGGCGCGGCGAACTGCTAGAATCGTTGTCGTCTTCATTTCAAACTCTGCAGGTAGGCGAGCAGGTCGCGTAAATGTTCACGGGAGAGGATTTGTTCGAGACCGGCGGGCATGTAGGACAGTTGTTGGCGGTCGAGAGCGGCGATGTCATCGGGCCGCGTGCGATGGATCACGCCCGCGCCATCGCGCAGGCTCACGCCTTCCGGTCCCTGCTCGACGAGGCTGCCGGAGATCTC
>JBFZFJ010000293.1:0-5124 GCA_041306405.1 Verrucomicrobiales bacterium
GAGCTGCTGCCGAACCGTCTGCCGCTGATGTTTCCGAAGTCCAAGCATTTCATTTGCCCGGTGGACACGCTCGTCATTGACGAGCTATCGCTGGCCAAGAACCACGCCAGCAAGCGGTTCAAGGCACTCCACAAGCATCTCTCTCACATCCCTCGGCGGTGGGGACTGACCGGCACGCCGATCCCCAACAACTACCTCGACCTATTCATGCAGGTGAAGATGCTCGATGACGGCAAGCGGCTGGGTAAGACGTTCTCCGATTACAAATCCGACTGGTTCTATCCGGCGGACTACATGGGCTATAATTTCAAGCTCCAGACCGGCGCAAAGGAGGAGATCGACCGCAGGCTGGCTGACCTCGCGCTGGTGATCGTCGGCGACGGCAGCGACCTGCCAGCCTCAAGCATCATGGACGTGGCTGTCACGTTGCCGGCCGACGCCCGCAAGCAATACCGGACGCTGGAGAAGGAGATGCTGGCAGACATCGCGGACGGCGAGGTGACTGCACCCAGCGCGGCGACGCTCTGCAACAAGCTGCTTCAGATCACAAGCGGCGCTGTCTATGACGAGGACCGCAAGGTGCTGCCGGTCCACGACGCGAAGCTCGACGCGCTGCGCGTGCTGCTCGCCCGCCACGCTAACGAGCCGGTGCTGGTGCTGTGCGCGTTCAAACATGAGAGCGCCCGCATCCTCGCGGGCTGCCGGCAGGCAGGCATGTTTGACGAACGGCAGATGAACGAGTGGCAGGCTGGCGAGATCCCGGTGTGGGTGGCGGACCCGCGGTCGCTGTCGCACGGCATCGACGGGCTACAACGGTCATGCCGGATCGCCATCTGGACCAGCCTGACCTACTCGCACGAAACCTACGTCCAAACCAACGCCCGCTTGATCCGCACCGGCCAGACCGCCGAGACGATCATCTACCGGATCATCGCCCCTGGCACGATTGACGACGCGGTGGCGGAGGCGCTGCGCGATAAGAGCGACACGCAGAGCGGGATGCTCCACGCCGTCCGCAACCTGCAACTGATGCGCGGCAAGAATCTCTCAGAACCAATAACAATACCATGACCATGACAGACACACCAGAAACAGACGGAGAATGGAATCGACTCGCTTGCCAAGACCATTCCGAATTTGAACGGAACCTAGCTGACTTCGCCCGCAAGCTCGAACGCGAGCGCGATGAGGTGCTGGAGCAGGTGCAACAACTTAACCACCAACTCGCAAGATCGCAAGAAGCCGCAACAATCTGGTATCGCCGCTGTTTAAGCGAGGATGCGGAATGGAATCTAGGAGAGTTGACCAAGCTGACTGAGGAGCGCGATGAACTCCGCGACATGCTACAAGAAGAACAACGGCTGCACATCCAGACGCTGAACGAGCGGGACGAGGCGCGACAGTGGGAGTCACAGGCACTTGTGGCTCGTATCCAGCGCGACGAATGGAAAGCAAAATACATCCAGCAGGGATTTCCCGCTATACAAAATAAAAGAAGCCCGTGCCGCCCTCGCCGCATGGAAGGAGGCTCGCAGTGAATCCGCTCTGCCATGAAACCGACAAGAAATGTTTCCCTTCGCGACTACACGCAGAGGTCCGCATCCTCGACATCGAACGAAAGAGCGACCATCCGCTTTACTCCTACCTCTGCAAACACTGCGGACGCTGGCACCTGACAAAAACACCTCACATCGAAGCACTCATCGAACTCAATTTGAAATGAACACCATGACCCCAGAATCACCCGCCATCGGCTTTTACAAGTCCGCGCTCGCTCCCGAGGAGTGCGCGACCACCACGCTTCAAGACCTGATCGACGCGATCCAGAGCGACGAGTTCGCAGCCAAGATCGCAAAGCTCCGCAGCACGCTCGCCGCCGGCGACGATGACGGCTACGCGGTGGCGAAGAAGGACCTGCAAGCGGTCAGCATATCCGGCACCTGCGACGGCAAGCGGGCAAACGCGATCCAGGAGGGACGCTTTACGCACTCCGGGTTCCTGCAACTCGATTTCGACGCGGTGGATAACATCGGCTGGGAGGTCGAGGAGATCGTGGAGATCCTACGGGCCGAGCCGCGCATCGTCGGCGCGTTCGTCTCGCCCTCGGGGCAGGGGGTGAAGGGGATCGCCCGCATCCCGGCCTGTTCGACCAAGGATGAGCACGCGGCGTGCTTTGTGTCCGCGAGGAACCATTTTCGCGCATCCAACCTGGTGATTGACGAGGCGTGCAAGGACCCGGTGCGGCTGATGTTCATCTCCCACGACCCGGACGCGTGGCTCGACCTGACCCGCACCGCGGCATTCCAGCCCGAAGCACCAACCTCCCAAGACCTCCCATCTGGGAGTTTGCAAGCTCCCAAGTCAGGACTGGTCATCCGCGCCCCGAGGATGTCCTGCCCACCACCGCCACGCGAAGGCATCCACACCTGGCTCATGGAGGCTGCATGGTGGTGCCGGATTCAAGGCGGTATGGATGAGCGGGAGACAGCGGAGTTTCTCCAATCACACGACGGACAACTCCGCCGGTCATTGCAGCCGACCGAGGCGGCGGACGCTGCCCGCCAGTGCTTCGCCAAGCCGCTCCAAGATCCCGCTTGGAAGGCGGCGAACATGGAACAGGATAAAGAGTCACCCGACGACCTGCTCGCCCGAGCCTACGCCCTCCAGTTCGATGAGAACGACCCGCCTCCGCCGGACGAGACGTGCATGTCTATCGGCGAGATCCCGATCGCGGCGCGGGGCAACCTGACGGTGATCCAGGGCAAGTCGAAGGTCGGCAAGTCGGCCGTCATCTCGGCAGTGCTCGGCGCAGCCCAGCGAGGGAACCGGACGCTGACCGGAGACACGCTGTGCATCGAGTGGAACGGCGAGTCCGCCGGCGCCATCCTGCACATCGACACCGAGCAATCGAGGGCGGACTGGCACGCGCTGGTCTGCCGTGGAGTTCACCGCGCTGGGACGGGCAAGGCATCGACCCGGCTGATTTCGCTGCCGCTGATCCCGTTCAACCGCGCCCAGCGACTTAAGATCCTCCGACTCGCCCTCGCCCACGAGCTGCCACTGAAAGGCAAGATCGACGCGGTGATCATCGATGGCATCGCCGACCTTTGCACATCCCCGAACGACGAGGCCGAGGCTCTAGAACTCGTCGGGACTTGCATGGCACTCGCCCAGGAGTTTCATTGCCCGATCTTCTGCGTGCTTCACGAGAACCCAGGCACCGAGACTGGCAAGACCCGTGGCCACCTCGGATCAGAACTCAACCGCAAGGCGTTTGCCAACATCAAGGTGGAGAAGGACGCTGAGACGAGCATCAGCACCATCTTCGGATCGGACATGCGGAAGCGCGACATCCCGAAGGAACAAGGATTCTGCTTCGGATGGTCCGACGCGGACGAGATGCACGTCTTCCTCGCCCGCGCCGGCGAGATCAAGGACACGGTGAAGGAGGAGAAGGCGCGGAAAGAGGTTCAGAAAGTCCTCCCGCAGACCGGCCGATCTTTCCGATACAGTGAGGCATTATCCATGATTCAGGACGGCCTTGGGATCTCCCAATCGACGGCAAAACGGAGGATGATCACCTACGAATCCGAGGGGTTGATCTACAAAACGACTGCCGGTGACTACATGACCAGCACTGAAAACGGGGAAAACGACTAAAACGTAACTCGCTAATAGTCAGTGAAAACAAGGTTCACGAATCTAGCGAATAAATAACAGGAAATGAACCTAGGGAGGTTCACGGCAAGGTTCACCGGAATGAACCCAAATTTCATTCGTTTTCAGCGACTTACAAAAGCAGATGAACCCAATGAACCCAATCATGAACCCGGCGCAGGTTCATAGGTTCACCAGCTTGTATATAGACAAGCTGGTGATACCTGACCCCAATGAACCTGCCATTGAGCGCCTACACAATCTGCCTCAAAAAGCGCATTTTGATTGCAAATGAAATCCGATTGCGTTAATGGATTGGCGTGCTTTACGAGAACACCGGGAGTTACACGCCAGACATGGCGGCCGAGATCGACAAGCCGGTCGAGATCGCAGCGGACCGCTACGGCGTGAGCCTGAAGGTGGCGGCCACCATCCTCCTCGACATCGACGCCGCATCCCGGCGGCTACAAGCGGAGACCTTGGGCGCGGTGATCGGCACGTTGATTTCCGGCAGCAACCTGCAAGCCAAGGTCCACGCGCTCGCCATCGCCTTCGGGCTCGATTCGCTGAACGGATTCCACAGCCAGTCGGAGATCGCCCGCCAGCTCGGCTGCACCAGGGCGCTGATTTCCCATTACGTGACCGGCTGGCGCGACGTGCTGGCAGGTGGGGCAGGGGCTTTCGACTGCATAAAGTTCCGCAAGCGCAACGCCACGCGGCAGACGTTCGCCGCCAAGGCGACCGACCCGGTCCTCGAAGCAAGGAGGAAACACCCCCCACCATGCCCGGCAAGGCATTGATCCAAGCACCCCCCCCCACCTCTCACCAAACCAAAAACAAATCAGACATGAGCAACCAAACCAACATCATCGACCCATCCACGTTTGCCCTAGATCGCGTCACAATCCCCGCTGACGCCACGCAAGAGCAATGGGCAGACATCCACCGCACCGCCCTCCTGTGCCGCAAAGCAAGCCGCACGTGGGTCAAGCAGAGCAGGGAGTGGGCGGCCGAGCGGTGGGGCGCGGACTACGTCGCCGAGGTCGAGATCCAAATGGAGCTCTCGCTCGGCCTGCCGCAACCGGAGCCGAAGCCGGACATCAACCCAGCCGACAAGAGCAAAGGCATCGTGACCATCGAGGGCATCACTCAGCAGTTCGCGTTGTGGTCGCGCAAGATGGCACCGCAGATCGCAACGTGGGATGTGGGCAAACTTAAACGAGCGTTGGAACTCCTGGAGCCGATGGAAAAGCAGGCGCAGGAGATTCGTGCGCGGCTCAACGCGTGATTTGACAATAACCGCTTGTTATGACCTATGAACCACAAGGAGTTTTCGCAGAAGGGTGGACGTTCGACTTCGGACAAGAAGAAGAAATCGTCACGCCTCAATATGCAAAGAGCAAGAGAGGCCCGAAGCCGAAAGGCAGCAGATTCTCGAAATGCGAAGGCTGCGGAAATTCCTTCACC
>JBFZFJ010000294.1:0-18491 GCA_041306405.1 Verrucomicrobiales bacterium
CCCGAGGACTATCTGAAAACCCTGGCGGCCAACGCGATCGACTACGCGGACGCGGATTCCAACCCGACCCTGAAATCCGGCGAATACCGCGGGCTGGATGCGTGTCCGTTGCTGAGCGAGATCGCCCTGCAGGTAAACTACGCGGGAATCTCCAATCAGCAGGATCGGAAAATCATGAGCTTCCGTTTCAAGCTGTTCGCCGAGCTCTGCAATCCGACGAGCCAGCGGGCTTCGGGCGATGCCAGGCTCAGCTACGAGGTGGCGCTTCCGATGGACGGTATCGGGGCCGGGGTCGGCGGCGAGCCTTTCGATTCGCCGGCCCTCCTCTCCGATCCGGCAATCGCGACCCATGACCTCGCGCTCATCGACGGAAGCTACTGGACCCGCTTGGTCCGTGTGGAGCTCGAGCCGAATCAATACCGCTGTTATCTTTTCGCCGACATCACTTATCGGATAGATGTGGGCGCTTCGTCGGAATTCATCCCGGACGAGACTCCTTTCAGCCTCAACGAAGCCCGGGCGGAGTCCGGCTTGTCACTGATGTGGAACGGAGAAGTGTTGGAGCGGGCGGATGGGATCCTGCGTCAGGCCGGCTTGATCTACTCGAAGAAGAACGGCGTCATCACGGGCGGCTTCAAAACGGGGACTCCGAAAACCCTTACCAAGGCGGCTCTGCCAGGCCATGTTTACGACGACTATCCGAGCATGTATTACAACATGGGCGATCCGCGGATGACGCATTACCTGCGGGCCGCGCCGCTTGATGAGAACGCCTATCCGGAAAATATCAGCCCGAACCGCCGGAACATCCGACTTGAGATTTACAACGATGACGTGGCGGCCAAACCCAAGGTTTACGCGCGCATGCTTCCCTCCGAGTGGCCGGATGGCGGGCACAACGCGGCCGTGGGCTCGTGGTCGCCAGGGAGTAATGACAAGACCGAGATGACCGACGCCAAGTTCGATTTCCCGTATGATCCGCAAATGGGAATGGCCGCGCCGCAGGCGGTTTCCAACCGCGGCCGTATCTACAGCGCCACGGAGCTCGGCCGCGTCTTTGATCCCGTCATGCATGCTCCCGCTTTTCCTAGCAGCGTTGAAACCGCCGAGCTCCGTAACAAGGGCAAAATGCCGTCCTCCCGCTCATCGTGGCCCGATGTTCGCGGCAATCAAGCCAGCCCGTTTTACGGTGGGGGGAACAGCCTGCGCATCGGCCGTCTGGAGCATCCGGATTTCGATTTGATCGCCATGCCCGGGCTTCATGCGGCGCGTTTGCTGGACCTTTTCCATGTCGGGCGTTCCCGCTCTGAAAATCCGGCTGAGCGCGAGGGACCGGTGACGCGCATCGCGGGCCATGTGAATCTCAACACCGCTTCCCGTGACGCGCTACGCGCGATGGCGGCCGGCGCGCTTGCCATGGACCCGCTGTTAGCCAGGCGTTCGGACGGCGACCACCTCGGCGCGCCAAGCATGGCTCCGCCCGTCTCGCCGCTTTCCCTCTCCGCTCCCACTGCGGCCAATGAGGCCGACCGCATCGCCGACGCGATCGTTCACAGTCGCCCCTATCTCAGCACTGCGGATTTGGCGCGCGCCAAGGGGGCGGACGGCGTTGCGGCCTTCGGGAACCGCGCCATGTACCCGGACGACGCCGCCATCGAATGGAACGACGCGGCCGCCGAGGAAATCTTCGCCCGCGTGTATGAGGGCAGCACGGTGCGCTCGCGAAATTTCCGGGTATGGATCGTGGCCCAGGCGCTTGCTCCAGGTGCCGCGGCGGAGGTGCTCGCCGAGGTCCGGACCGTCCACACGCTGTTCGCGGATCCCGGCGAGCGCGTGGCTGACGGCTCCATCGCTCCCGGTAAATTCAAAACCACTATTACCTCCTCCAATGAATTCTAGCAGTCGTGTCTTCATGGTCTTGTTCATGTGCCTGGCTCCATTGCTACAAGGTCAGGATTCCAAACGCGGGCCGATCGGTTTCGTCCGCATGCTCAACGCCGTCGCCATCGGGACGGGTCGGCTGGAGTTCACGCTCGACGGGAAGGCGGTGCGTCCCGCCGGCTATCAGCTTGGCAACGTCACCGGAGGCATCGCCCTGAAGCCGGCTGACTACAAAGTGGTTTTCCGTCGGGAAGGCGTGAAAGAGGGCGAAACCCGGGTGCAGGTGAAAGTCGGCGACACCACCATCCTCATTCCCTTTGCCGAGGAGATTCCCGCCACCGACAACCAGCCCGCCCGCTGGCAGATCCGGATTTTGAAATTGAAGCAGCACGAGTCGGAAGACAAGCCGACGGCCTCCTTCGTCTCGGTTTCCAGCGAGCCCGAACTCAAGGTGGAGATCCGGCAGGCGGATGGGAAATGGGAGCCCGTCTTCGTCAAGCGCCTCGGCATCGCCCGGGCGGAAATCAAACAATCGCGGGGCTATTTGTCCCTGCGCTGCAAGGGGCGGGACCTGTCCGCGGTTTCCGTGGGAGCGGCCGGGAATTTCGTCTCGGTCCTCTACGACGATGAAAACGGCGTGCTGCGTTCGAAAACGTTCCAAGACTACAAGTATCTCAGCGCGGAGTGAGAACGGGTGGACAGGGAGTTTTCAGCCGGGAGATCGGATAAATCCACGATGAGCGCGATCCGCCAACTCAAAGCCGTGTTGATCCGGGAGCAACGATTCTATTCATTGGGTTTTCATACCGCCATGCGACGAGAGTTTTTCCCGAATCCGCTGCGAGCAGCACCGTGTCATATCCAGCAACCGTTTCTTCCTCGATCACGCGCACCGAAGTCTCATGCCTGCAAGGCTCCCCTACTGCAATCCGGAAGAACGGCGCAAGGTTGCCAGACGAAGCCGAGCGGCCGCTTGCCGCATTACATTCATGAGCGCTTTCGTTGGCACGTCTACCGGAAGTTATCCTCGGCGGCGCGCCACTCCACCGGGGTCATCTGATAGTGCTTGCGGAACGCGGTGGCGAAATACTGGCTGGAATTGAATCCCGCCCACATGGCGATGCCGGTGATCGATTCGCCGGGTTTCCCGCGCAGTGCTTTCTCGGCGTGTTCGAGGCGGCAGAGGTTCAAATAGGCGATGGGGCCGTTGTTCACCAGTTCCCGGCAATATTTCGCCATGGCGGTGATGCCGATGCCACATTGTCGCGCCATCGTTTCGATCGTCCATGGTTCGGCACTGCTGGCGGGGTTTTCGGCGAGATCCTTCAGGAACAATTCCACCGTCCGCCGCCTGAAACCCAGGTCGGAGGATTCACCGGCCTGTTGCTCGGCGAGCACTCCCAGCAACTCCACCAGAACACGGTTCACGACGACCGCGAGCCTCGATGCCGTGCGGGGTTCGTTCCATCGCAGCACGCAATCGGCGAGTTCATGAAACACCTGCCGGATGCGCGGGTCCGTCATCCAGACCGATTGCTCGCCGTGCCGGAGTTTTCTCGTCAACTCCATCAGATCGCGCGAATCCAGCACCACCCACGACGGCCACTTCCACTCCTGATTCGGCCGACGCACGGCGACATCCAGAATCAGCCAGTAAAGCCGTCCCCGGCCGATGTGGGGATCGCCCAGTTTGTGCAATTGCCACGGGCGGGTGACGGTAAGGTGGCCGGGGTGGAGTTGGTGCGTCCGTCCGTCCACTTCGAATCCCGTGCCGCCGGTTTCGAGAAACACGATCTCCAGTCCCTCGTTGCGGTGTGGATTGAGGCCCCAGTCCTGTGTCCTGCGGCAGCTCCAGAATCCGACGTTCGACAGTCCGGGGAGGATGTTCGAATTCATTCGTTTCCCCGGGTAGTGCCCTTTGGAAAGGGCGTGGAGCTCGATATTTCCCTCGCCCATAGCCTTCAATTGCGGCACGCAATTGTCGATTTCAAAGCGATCCGTGCCGCTGTGATAAATAGGGGAGGGGAATGCCTGTTTCACGGGATGTTCAATATTCTTCGCCGCAGAAACTTGCAAGACCCGTCACGGCAATCCGGGTATTAAATGCACCGTCGTTTGAAAAATCCTCACTCATGAACATCAGCATCCTCGATTGGATCATCGTCATCGTTTACCTCGCCGGAGTCGTCGGAATCGGTTGTTGGGCCGGCATGAACGCCAAAAAGAAAGGCCGACAGCAGGGTGAATCCGTCGCCGGCGATTATTTCATGGCAGCGCACACGCTCAAGTGGCCCGTCATCGGCCTTGCGCTGTTCGCCACGAACATCTCCTGCGTCCACCTCGTTTCCCTCGCCCAATCCGGCTACGACACCGGTCTGCTCAACGGCAACTTCGAGTGGATGGCCGCCTTCACCCTGATCCTGCTCGGCTTCTTCTTCGCCCCGTTCTATCTCAAATCCAAGGTCGCCACCCTCCCGGATTTCCTCGAAAAACGCTACTGTCGCGAGTGCCGGGATTTGCTCGCTGTCGTCTCCATCGTCGCCGCGATCATTTTCCACATCGCCTTCCCGCTCGCCACTGGTTGGCTGATCCTGCACGATATTTTCGGCATTGAAAAATGGACCTGCATCTTCCTGATGTGCGCTCTCACCGGTATTTACACCGTGGTCGGCGGACTTGCCGCCGTGGCCATCACCGAGACGATCCAAACCATCGTCCTTCTGCTCGGTGCCTTCGTAATCACTTGGTTCGCATGGCACAAAACCGGTGGCTGGGAAGGCATGACCACCACGCTCGATACCGCCAATGCCGCCGCCCGGGGCATGACCGATGGCAAGCTCATGAGCATGCTGCGCCCGCATGGCGACGACAGCGGCATGCCGTGGTATTCCATTCTGCTGGGCTATCCGGTGCTCGGCATCTGGTATTGGTGCGCAGACCAAACCATCGTTCAGCGCGTTCTCGGCGCAAAATCCGAGAACGACGCCCGCGTCGGCTCGATCTTCTGCGGCCTCATCAAGATCCTTCCCGTCTTCATCTTCATCGTCCCTGGCCTGATGCTATACACCGCCGTCAAACAAGGGACCCTCGAAGGTGTCACCCAGGTCCGCCTTGTCCAGACCGTCACCACGCCTGAAGGAGGCAAGGAGAAAATCATCGCCGTGACAGGTGACTTCGGCGGCGCTGAAATAGCCCCGATCCGCATCAAGGAGGGCGAAATCCTCGATCTCTCCCAACTCGCCATCAAACCCACAGGCAAGGATTCCGCCCTCATCATCGGCCCGGACGTGCCGGTGAAAATCGTGACAACGGACACCGGCGAAACCATCCCCGCCCCCGCAGGCATCCGCCCATACAAATCGAAGGAAGTGTATGCGGTCATGATCAAGAAGCTGCTCCCCGTCGGCGTGCTCGGACTGCTCGCCGCAGCGCTGATGGCCGCACTGATGGGAAATCTATCCAGTGCCTCGAACTCGATCGCCACAATGGTCAGTTATGACATTGTCAAACGCTTCCGCCCCGCCACCAGCGACAAGCAGCTCGTCTTCATCGGCCGCATCGCCACCATCTCCTCCATCGCCCTCGGAATCGCCCTCGTCCCGCTGCTCGACCGCAAGGCCAGTATTTTCAACGCGCTCAACGAAATCATCGCTCACATGGCACCGCCCATCACCTGCGTTTTCCTGCTTGGCGTGTTCTGGCCCGCCGCCTCCGCCCGCGGAGCGAAGTGGACGATGTGGTTTGGCTCCGTGCTCGGAGTCAGCATCTACGCGCTCAAAGCCCTCAACGGGGGGGTCCCCGCCACCTTCGCCTGGGTGCCCGTGTTCTTCATCACCACCCCCTTCATGATGATGGCGTTCTACATGTTCGTCGCTTGCCTCGTCCTCCAGATTTTCTTCACCAAAATTCAGCCGAAACTCGCAAGCGAAGACTTGCAAGCTCTCTACTGGCCGCATCCGCTGGACGCCCTCAAGGCAACAGGTTGGCCAGGAATTCTGAACTACAAAGTCCTCGCCGGCATCGTCATCGGCTCCATGACCGTCCTCTACATCGTGTTCCATTGATTTCGCAAATTCAGTTCATGAAAAACTCTATCCTCGGCCTCGTTCTCGCCGCACTTGCAGCCAATTGCGCCCCCACCCAGGTCCAGCGCCACGCCTGGGTCACCGGCCTCAAGCCGCAGAAAGCCGAATATTACCGCAAGCTCCATGCCAACCCGTGGCCCGCCGTCAACGCAAAGTTGAAAGAGTGCAACATCCGGAATTTCTCGATCTACGAACGCGAAATCGATAATAATAACTATCTCTTCGCCTACCTCGAATACACCGGCAAGAACTTCGATGCCGACATGAAAAAGATGGCCGCCGATCCTGAAACCCAGCGCTGGTGGAAGGAAACCGACCCCTGCCAGTCCCCACTCCCCGACGCCCTCAAGGCCGGCAAAATCTGGTCCGACACCAGGGAGCTCTATCACCTTGATTGAGTGAGTTATCTCAAATTTCAAATCTTAAATCTCAGATTCTCATGCTTCTCCAAGACCAAGTCATCTTCCTCACTGGCGGTTCAACCGGCATCGGACTCGATTGCGCCAAGGCCTACGCCGCCGAAGGCGCCAAGGTCGCACTCGTCGCCCGCAATGGTGAACTCTCCGCACAGGCCGCCGCCGAACTCGGCCACGATCACCTTGGTTTCGCCTGCGATGTTTCCAAGGATTCCGATGTGAAATCCGCCATCGCCCGCGTGCTTGCCCACTATGGAAAACTCGACGCGATCCACAACAACGCAGGCATCGCCACGCCCTGCAAGCCGCTCCACGACACCACGGACGACGAGTGGGACGCCCTCTTCAGCATCAATCTGAAAAGCCTGCTCCATACCACCCGCCACGGCATCACCGCGCTCCGCGAGACGAAGGGTTGCATCCTCAACACCTCCTCCCTCGTCGGCGTGATCGGTCAGGAAATCCACGCCGCCTACACCGCCACCAAGGGCGGCATGAACACTCTCACCAAATCCATGGCGCTCGACTACGCCAAGGACGGCATCCGCGTGAACGCAGTCTGCCCTGCCGGAACCTGGACCCCCATGCTACGCACCTGGGCCGCCGAACAACCGGATCCCGCAGGAGTTTCCAAGTATCTCGATGACATCCACCCGCTCGGCTATTGCCCGGATGGCGATGTGATCGCGGATGCCTGCGTCTTTCTCCTATCTTCGAAGGCCAGGTTCATCACCGGCCACATCATGCATGTCTCCGGCGGCGCGGAGATCGGATACCGCCGCAATTCCTGACGCAATGAAACAATGAAAACCACAATTCAATTCCTAACCACCGTATTCGCTGCCGGCTCGCTGCTGGCACAGGAAGCCGCACCGGCCACTCCCGCCGCCATCAAGAGTTGGCAGGACGCCCGTTTCGGCATGTTCATCCATTGGGGTCCAGTCTCCCTCAAAGGCACCGAAATCGGATGGTCCCGCGGTTCCCAGGTTCCCACCGAGGAATACGATAATCTCTACAAGCAATTCAACCCGACCAAGTTCAACGCCGCCGAATGGGTCGCCGTGGCCAAGGCGGCAGGCATGAAATACATGGTCCTAACCACCAAACACCACGACGGCTTCTGCCTCTGGAACACCAAGCAGACCGACTACAACATCATGAACACGCCCTTCAAGCGCGACGTGGTCAAGGAGCTCGCCGAAGCCTGCAAAAATGGCGGCATCGCCTTCGGCACCTATTACTCCACCTGCGACTGGCACCACCCGGATTTTCCACTCACCAGCCCGGGCGGCAAGACGAAGCGCGAAACCCATAACCTCGACCGCTATACCGAATACCTCAAGGCGCAGACCAAGGAACTCCTCTCGAACTACGGCCCGCTCTTCACCCTCTGGTATGACGTGCCGCAGGAATTCGACACCGCGCGCGGCGCAGGCGTTATCAACATGGCACGCGCCATCCAACAGGACATCATCATCAACAACCGCACCGGCCACCCGGGCGACTATGACACGCCCGAGCAACGCATCGGTGGCTTCCAGACCGACCGTCCGTGGGAAACCTGCATGACCATCTGCCACCAATGGGCATGGAAACCAAACGACTCAATGAAGTCGCTCAAAGAATGCATCCAAACCCTCATCCGCACCAACGGCGGCGATGGCAACCTGCTCTTCAACGTCGGCCCACAACCCGATGGACTCATCGAACCCCGCCAGGTCGAACGACTCAAGGAAATGGGCGCATGGCTCACGAAAAACAGCGCGGCTGTTTATGGCACCCGCGGCGGTCCGTGGAAACCCTCGTCCCACATGGTCAGCACCCGCAAGGGCAACAAGATCTATCTCCATTTCCTGAGCAACGGGGACGTCCCCGGTATCGTCCCGGCCCTGCCCGTCGCCATCAAATCTGCGAAACTGCTCAATGGTCCGGCAGTCAAAATCTCCACCACCGATGACTCCCTCTCGTTCGAAATCCCTGCAAACTCGTGGGACGCGATTGATACCATTATCGAGCTGACCATCGAGGGCGACGCCATGGACATCGCGCCGATCAAGGCGTCCATCCGCTCAAGCATCCCCGGAGCGAAGGCCGCCGCGTCCGTGATCTATCAGAACGATCCGCGGTTCGGCGCCGAAATGATCCTCGACGCATCCGAAGGCCCGACCATCTCCGAAATTCTTATCCAGACCCCATGATCACCCGCATCTCCACGCGCGACGCCCGCTATCCCATTGGCTCCGGCCACGGCTCCGACGCCATCCACAAGGACCCGATCTACTCCTACGCCGTCACGCTACTAACCGACGACAAGGGGCGCACCGGTAGCGGACTCGCCTTCACCCTCGGCGAGGGCAACGATCTCGTCTGCAAAGCAGCAGAGTTTTATGCCTCCCGCCTGCAAGGGCGCGAAATCGAGGAAATCATGGCCAACTTCGGATCGCTCCAAAAGGACATGGCCGACGAGCAGCAATTCCGCTGGCTCGGCCCACACAAGGGCGTCGTCCAGCTCGCCCTCGCCTCCGTCACCAATGCCTGTTGGGATCTCTGGGCGAAAACCCGCGGCCTGCCATTGTGGAAACTGCTGCTCGATCTATCACCCGTTCAAGTTGCCGCCACACTCGATCTTTCCTACCTCGAAGACGTGCTCACCCATGTGCAAGCCGTCGAGTTGCTAACCAATCCCACCGCCACCCGCGCATCGCGCGAAGGCATCCTCACCGCCGGCTATCCCGGCTATGATACCTCCGTCGGCTGGTTCAATTACAGCGACGAACAGGTCCGCGAAAACTGCAAGCGCGCCATGGACGCCGGGTTCACTGCCATGAAACTCAAGGTCGGATCCAAAGACCCGGAACGCGATCTTCGCCGCGCCCGCATCGTCCGCGAAGTCGCCGGACCCGACGCCCGCATCATGGTGGATGCCAACCAGCAATGGACGCTACCCCAAGCGCTCGACATCTGCGCCCGCCTCAAGGAAATCGATCCGTTCTGGATCGAGGAACCCACGCACCCGGACGACATCATCGGCCACAAAACCCTCGCCGATGCCATCGCTCCAGTGAAACTCGCGCTCGGCGAGCACGTTTCTAACAGAATCATCTTCAAGAACTACCTCCAAGTGAAATGTGCCGGGTTCATCCAAGTGGATGCCGTCCGCGTCGCCGGAGTCAGCGAATTCTTGGCCGTGAGCATCATGTGCAAAAAATTCGGCGTTCCCGTCGTCCCGCACGTCGGCGACATGGGCCAACTCCACCAGCACCTCGTGCTCTTCAACCACATCGGCCTCGACCTGCCCGCCATCTTCCTCGAACACATCCCGCACCTCCGCGAGCACTTCGTGAACCCGGTCCGCGTCGAAGACGGCGTTTACCGCACCCCGCAGAATATCGGCGCTTCTTGCGACTTGCTCTGAATTTTCAAACCTCTACTTTTCCGCTAGCGAATGTCCCAATCCACCATCAACGGCATCTTTGTTCCCAACATCGTCCCCTACGATTCCAAGGGCCGCATCGATGAGGACGAGCTCCGCCACATCATCCGCTGGGTCGGCGACAAGGGTGTCACCGGGTTCTATCCGAACGGCAACATGGTCCGAACGCCTTCAATGCGCTCTACGAACATCGCGACCAGTTCCTTCCCATAGATCGCTCCTGAAAACCGCCTGAGCCACACACGATCAAGGTCAATAGTGGCGGCTCGACAATTGGACGGCGATTCCACATTCTTGACACGCCCTTGCACGATCTTAGCCATACATAAAAGCGTCCGTGATTGACAACTACAACCTCATCCTGCTTTCCGGTGGCCAACACCACTGCGACAGATCGTGGAGTAGAAAAGCGACCGGGACCGATCGCTGTTACAAAGTCTATTTTCCGGTATCTGGAGCGGCTGCATTGCAGCTGGGTCCGGATAAGATCGCGCTCAGGCCCGGCCAAGTGTATTTGATTTCCGGCTACCGGCTCACGCACCAATATTGCCCGAAGGCGATGGAGGTCTTCTGGCTCCATTTTGCGCCGGAATCCCTCTACCTGCGCCATCTGGTCGATCAATTGCCTGCGGTATTCCACTGCCCGCGGCCGGATGACTGGTCCTTGGAAAGACTGCGGGACTTGTGCGAAGTCTTCCAGAATCCATTCAGCGACACGAACCGGCCGCGCAAGGAGAGTTCGCCGGTGGCCGATTGCCGGGTTCACGGGATATTGCTCACGCTCATCTCCCGGGCACTGGAGGTCTTGGCTGACGCGCCTTCATTCCAACCGGAGTGGCAACGCCTGAAGCCGGCGGTCGATTTCATGCAGCTCCACTACAGGGAGAACCCGCCGTTGGCCGAGATCGCCTCACAAGTCGACATGGCGGCGAACTATTTCCACCGCCGGTTTGCCGCTTTGTTCGGCAGGACGCCGTTCGAGCACATGCTGGCACAGCGGATGGACCGCGCCCGCCACTTGCTTGCGAGCACGGCAATGACGGTCAAGGAGGTCACCAACCAGGTCGGCTACGAGGACGCCGCGTATTTTTCGCGAGTGTTCACCAAACGCTTCGGCATCACCCCCTCGGACTACCAATCGCGGCCCTTGTGGCATGATCGCTGAGTTTCCGTAAGCCGACAGGTTAAGATCGTCCAAGCATTTGGAATGATCGTCCATATCCCAAGCCGGGGTTTCCGCTATCAATTGCTCGTTTGCAAATGCCAACCCCGACCCTGCAACCCGCCTCATCCAACCCAATGCCCATCGATTCCCCGACTCCCGCCCAGCCCGACTTCGCCGATGGCTACGCCGCTCGCCTGGAAAAATGTTATTCCGGCGCGGTATATGATGTGCTCCGCGCCATGGGACATCCCAACCAGGTGCTGCCGAACACGATCCGCCCGCTCTTGCCGGAACGCAGCCTTGCCGGCCGCGTCTATACGATCAGCGGCCGTGCAAAACCGAACCTCAACGGCCACCAGACATTGCTCTCATGGACCGAAATGCTCTCGCGCGCGCCCAAGGGCAGCGTCGTGATGATGCAGCCGAACGATTCCACCATGGCCCACATGGGCGAGCTGTCCAGCGAGACGATGACACTGCGCGGCGTGCGCGGTTATATTGTGGACGGCGGCTGCCGCGATTCGTCATTCATCCGCAACATCGGCTTCCAAGTCTTCTGCCGGTATTTTACTCCGGTGGACATCGTCGGCCGCTGGCAGGCTGAAACCTTCGGCGAGCCGATCATCATCGGCGGCGTCACCATCCACACCGGCGATTACGTCATGGCCGACTACGACGGGGCGGTGATCATTCCCGCCGCGTTGATCGAGGAAGTGACCAGCCGCGTCGAGGAAGTGCTTTGCACTGAAAGTCTGGTGCGCAAGGCGATCCTCGAAGGCGTCGATCCCAAGGAAGCCTATCTCCGCCACGGGAAATTCTAACATCATGAGCCCGCACTCTCCTGACCTCTTGCGCATTTCGCCTGACGATAACGTCCTGGTCGCCGTGCGCACCCTCGAAGCGGGCGCTTTGCTGGAAATCGATGGCTGCATGATTCCCCTCGGAGCCCGGGCGAGTCTCGGCCACAAGCTCGCCGCCCGCGACATCGCACCGGGTGAGAAGATCATCAAATACGGCGTGCCGATCGGCTCCGCCACCATCGCGATCCAGATAGGGGAAACGATTCACTTGCATAACATGAAAAGCGATTATCTCCCCACCTACCTGCGTGGAAAGGGCTGCGTGGAATCATGAACACCCAACTCACCGGCTACCTGCGTGCCGACGGCCGCAAGGGCATCCGCAACGTGATCGTCGTCGCCTATCTGGTCGAGTGCGCCCACCATGTGGCGCGCGCCGTTGCCGCCCCGTTCGGCGAATCCGGCGTGCATGTGATCGGCTTCGGCGGTTGTTATCCGAACGCCTATGCGGACCGGATGATGAAGGCCTTGTGCACCCATCCCAACGTGGGCGGAGTGCTGTTGGTATCACTGGGCTGCGAGAGTTTCGACCGCGCCTCCGTGGAAGCCGTCGTGGCGGAATCCGGCCGTCCCGTGAAAACGTTTGTCATCCAGCGCGAGGGCGGCACCCGCACGACGATCGATGCCGGCCGCAAGTGGATCACGGAAGCGCAAACAGCCCTGCAAGATGTTCCCCGCGTTCCCATGAGCGTGGCAGAGTTGACGGTCGGCACCATCTGTGGCGGCTCCGATGCCACCAGCGGACTGACTGCCAATCCCGGCATCGGACGAGCCTTCGACCTGCTGGTCTCGAATGGCGGCACTGCCATTTTCGAGGAAACCGGCGAGTTGATCGGTTGCGAGGACATCATGGCTTCGCGCGCGGCGACTCCGGATCTTGCAATAGCCCTGCGCGAATCCGTCGAGAAGGCGGCACGCTACTACACGACGCTCGGTCACGGCAGTTTCGCCCCCGGCAATGCCGAAGGCGGCTTGACCACGCAGGAAGAGAAATCCATGGGCGCCTACAGCAAGAGCGGAGGTTCCGTCATCTCCGGCCTGATCAAACCCGGCGAACTGCCCGCCTTGCCGGGACTGCATTTGTTGGACGTGGTGCCCGATGGTGAAGTGCGTTTCGGCTTTCCTAACATCAACGACAACGCCGAGATCGCGGAACTCATCGCCTGCGGCTCCCACGTGATCCTGTTCTCCACCGGCCGCGGCTCGGTGGTCGGTTCGGCCATCTCGCCGGTGATCAAGGTCTGCGCGAATCCGGAAACCTACCGCCACCTGCGCGAGGACATGGACGTGGACGCCGGACGCCTGCTCGAAGGCCGGACCACCCTCGATGAACTCGGCCGCGAGATCTATCAACTCACGCTTGATGTCTCGAACGGCCGCACCACGGCATCGGAAGAACTCGGACACCAGGAGTTCGTGCTCACCTACAAATTCTTCGAACCCTCCGGCCCGGCCTGCCATCCCACAACATGAACCTGGAACTGGAAAACAAGATTGTCATCATTACCGGCGGCGCCAGAGGCATCGGCGAAGGCATCACCCGCGCGTTTGCGGCGGAGGGCGCGATCCCGGTCATCCTCGGACGCAATCCCGCCGAGGCCGCCGCCATCATCGAAGAACTCGGATTGTTAGACCAAGAGGCCGACAGCTTCCATGCCGAACTGACCGACCCTGAGGCCATCCGCGTCGCGGTCGCGGCGATCGTTTCCAAGTACGGGCGGATCGACGTCATCGTCAACAACGCGGGCTGCAATGATGCCGTGAGTCTGCGGCATGATCCCGCGGATTTCGTTCGCTCGCTCGAACGCAACCTTGTTCACAGCTTCACGCTGGTCCACCACGCGCTCGACGCGTTGATCGCTTCAAGAGGCAATATCATCAACATCGGCTCGAAGACCGCGACCACCGGCCAGGGCGGCACGTCAGGTTATGCCGCCGCCAATGGCGCACTCAACGCCCTGACCCGCGAATGGGCCGTCGATCTTGGGAAATTCGGCATCCGCGTGAACTGCATCGTGCCCGCCGAGGTGATCACCCCGCAATACGAACGCTGGCTCGCCGACGCGCCCGATCCCGAAGAAGCCCGCCGCAAGCTCGATCAGAGCGTGCCCTTCGGCCACCGCACGACCACTGTTGCGGAGATCGCCGACACCGTCGTCTTCACCGCTTCCGCGCGTTCATCCCACACCACCGGCCAGATCCTCCATGTGGATGGCGGTTATGTGCATCTCGACCGCGCCTGCACCGCCGGCACCACCCATCTCAAAACGACTGTCTAACACGTCAAGCCCATGACCATGTTCACCACCGCCGACGGCAAGAACCGCATCGCCACCTTCCTGCTCGTTTGCGGCATCTTCTGTCTGTCGGGCTTGTGCAATGGCATGATCGACGTGTTCAACCGGCATTTCAAAGACTCGCTCCATCTATCAGACGCGCAGTCGGCGCTGGTCCAAGGGGCGTGGTATGGCGCGTATTTCCTCATGGCCTTTCCTGGTGGCATGGTCGCCCGGAGATTCGGCTACCGCTGCGGCATCATGACCGGCCTGTCGATCATCCTCGCCGGCTCGCTGGCCTTCATCCCCGTCACCCGGATGACCGGTGAAACCATGACCATCTACGCCACGTTCCTCGCCACCCTGTTTGCCGTGGGCGCGGGATTCACGTTTCTGGAAACGGTGGCCAATCCCTACGCGACGGTGCTCGGCCCGCCGGATGCGGCATCATCACGCATCAACCTGGCCCAAAGCTTCAATGCCATCGGCTGGATTCTCGGTCCGATGTTAGGCGGGAAATTCACCCTCGGCGCGGCCGGTGCGGCCAGCAATTCCCAGTTATACATTCCCTATCTCGTCGTCGCCGGAATCGTCGCTGTATTTCTCATCCTGACCACCTTCACGCCTGTGCCAAATCTCAATCCGGAGGAAAAGGCCGCGTCGCCCACGCAAAATGCAGCCGGGCCTTCTCTCGCAAAGGAACGGCACTTCATCTTCGGATGGGTTTCACAGTTCCTCTACGTCGCCGGACAATGCGGGATTTTCGCCTTCTTCATCACCTACATCCTCGACCGCCAGACCACCCCCGCGCTTGCCGAAGGACTCGCCCGCATGCTGCCGTCCGAGATGTGCGAACTCAGCGACGACGGCTGGCACATCACCAAGGGCTGCGCACCCTACATGCTCTCGCTGGCGTTCCTGCTCTTCGCCATCGGCCGGTTTTTGGGAAGCGCCATCCAGACGAGAATCGCCCCGCACCGCGTGCTAGGGCTCTACGCCGCGGTCAACACCGTGCTGATGCTGCTGGTCATCACCAATCTCGGCTGGGTTTCCGTGTCCGCGCTCATCGGCTCCTTCTTCTTCATGTCCATCATGTATCCCACCAACTTCGCGCTCGGCATCCGCGGTCTGGGAGTTAAAACCAAGCTCGCGTCCTCATTCATGGTCACCGCGATCATCGGCGGCGCCATCATGCCCTGGTGCATGGGACGGATCATCGATTTATATGGCTGGAGCGCCGGATTCGTCATGCCCCTGGTTTGTTTCCTCTTCATCGCCTTCTACGGATTCACCTGGGGGAAATGGTACGCCCGCGATGCCTCCGGCCCCGGCCAATCACCCATGATGACAGGACATTGATCCGTAAGAATAGATTCCCTCAACTCTCATGAAAAAACATCCGCACATGAAAACAAAGATCACACATTTGGCACTGTTGCTTCTACTCACCGTCTCCTCCGCCATCGCGCAACAACCGCCGGTTGACATGCAGAAACGGGCCGAGGAATTGAAGAATTTGAAATGGGGGATGTTCATCTGCTGGTCGTTCAGCACCTTCTCGGAAAAGGAGTGGACGCCTGGCATCACAGACATCTCCTTTTTTCGGGCAACCAGCGTGGATACCGATCAATGGGCACGCACGGCCAAGGAGGCGAACATGGGCTACATCCTCTTCCTTACCAAGCACCACGATGGCTTCTGCCTCTGGGACACCAAGACGACCGACCGCAAGGTGACCAAGGCGCCGCTGGGCCGCGGCGTGCTGGCGGAGTTGAAAAAGTCCTGTGACAAATACGGCATCAAGCTCGCGCTGTATTTCTCCGAGGGTGACTGGACCTGGCCCGGTGCCAAAGATGGCGCGGTCGGCGGTTCAGGGCAGGATGCCGCGAAGGAACGGCAGCAACTTACCGAACTCCTGAGCAACTACGGCCCCATCGAATACATGTGGGTTGACCACGCGGCCGGCACCGGCGGCCTCAGCCACGCGGAATTCATCGCCCACTGCAAGGCGCTGCAGCCCGGTTGTTTCATCGGCTTCAATCACGGCGATCAGACCGGTGTCCGGATCCGTCTGGGCGAGATGGGAAAACCAGGTCCGCTCACGGATAACAGTGGTGCCGGCTACAACAAGGGTGTTCCACCCAAGGACTATCTTCTCGCGGAGTTCACCTATCCGATCCTGCCAAATCACAAGGGCGGCGCGATGTGGTTCTATTCGCTGCCGGAACATGACAATCTCTGTCATCCCGCCGAGAAGCTCTACAACGATTACCTTGGCGCGGTGAAATACGGCAACATCTTCTCCCTTGATGTCGGCCCGGACTACAACGGCAAGCTGCGTGAAATTGATGTGAAAACCCTCCGCCAGGTCGGCTCGCTGATCCGCGGAGAAACCAAACTTCCGACTTCCGTCCGCGGAATCCGTGTCGATTGATTCCGCCTCAACATTCTTGAGGGCGGCCGGGATGCCAAACATCGGTGAATTCATCCTTTTGGTATGACCCTCGAAAAACAAGAAATTTGCGAACTCGGAATTGCCAAGGAGCAGGCAGCGATATTATCTCTACACCTCGAAGGCATGCAGCCAGAAATCGCTGCCTGTCCCCGGCCGATAGAATCGGCCAACTTCCGGGGTGCAAACCCTGAAGTCGCCTTTTCGTCTGAGTCCCCATAGTTCCATCTTCCCACTACCCAATGTCCCACTCACCAACCATTCGGGGAATATTTGTCCCCAACATCGTACCCTACGACGCCAAGGGCCGCATCGATGAAGACGAACTCCGTCACATCATCCGCTGGGTCGGCGACAAGGGGGTCACCGGATTCTATCCCAATGGCAGCATGGGCGAGTTCATCCGCCTCAGCTATGAGGAGCGCCGGACCGTCGTGCGCATCGTCAGCGAGGAGGCAAACGGCCGCCCCATCCTCGCAGGAGCTGCCGAGGCGAACATCGAGCTCGTCTTGGAAATGTGCAAATACTGCGCCGATCTCGGCTGCCGCGCGGTCTCCATCACCGGTCCTTATTACTACAAACTCACCCAGGAGAGCATCGAGGCCTACTTCCGCGAACTCGCCGCCAAGTCGCCGATCGACATCGTGGTGTATAACATCCCGGTCTTCGCCAATGAAATCTCACTACCCGTGCTCGAACGCCTCGCCATGGATTGCCCGCGCATCGTCGGCACCAAGGACACGTCGAAGGACATGGGGCGTTTCCAACAGACGCTTCACACCATCAAGCGCCAGCGCCCGGATTTCTCCGTGCTCATCGGCTGGGAGGAACTGCTCTGCACCGGCCTCTTCATGGGGGCCGACGGCGGCACGCTCTCCAGTGCCGGCGTCGTGCCTGAGGTGGTGATGAGTCTCTATCATGCCGCCCGTGCCGGGAACTGGGAGAAGGCGAAACAAATCCAGTTCGAGCTGCTCGACCTGTTCTCGCTGATGGTCGGCGCGCCGAATTTCCCCGAAGGCTTCCGCACCGGCTACGAGCTCCGTGGCTTCAAGGCCGGAAACGCGCGTTTCCCGCTATCGCCCGCCGAGCAAGGGCTGATCGCTGAGATGCGTTCCAAGCTCGCCTGCGTGCTCGCCGGTTGCGGATTCGAAGAAGCCGCAGGCGAGTGCAGCCTCGGGAGATCTAAGTCATCGCCCATGAACGTCGATGCCATCGTCGAGGCGGTGCTTAAGAACATCGAAGCCGCCCGATCCCGCTAACAAGAAATGCAAGCCCTCGGATTCATCGAAGCTCCCTTCCTCAGCATTTCCGCCATGCTCGCCCACGAGGCGGCCACCGCGGCGGACGTCCACATCCTCGGGTTCGAGGGCACCGGTAACGAAAACCTGCTTATCCGCCTCTCCGGCGACATCGCCCAGGTCCGTGCCGCGCTCGATGCCGCGGAGAAACTCGCCCCGCAGCTCGGTGCCTCCATCGTCACCGGCGCCATTCCCCTCCCCGCCGAGGGATTCGATCCGATGATCCATTTCCCCAACGCTAACAACCCGCTTTACGGCGGCCGCGACCAGCTCCTGCCCACCGATTATCCATCCAACCCCGCAACTTCCAAAACCATGAAACCGCAAGCTATCGGCATCCTTGAAACCCAGGGCCTCACCGCCATCCTCGAAGCCACCGACGCCATGCTCAAGGCGGCGAATGTGAAAATTGTCGGCAAGGAGAAGATCGGCGCGGCCTACGTGACGGTCATCGTCAGCGGCGACGTGGCAGCCGTTTCCGCCGCCATTCAGGCGGGCAAGCAGGCCGTCGGATCACTCGGAAAGGTCATCGCCGCGCACGTTATCGCGCGTCCGCACGAAGAGCTGGTCGCGCTGCTTCCCAAATAAGGCCGGGGCGGAGCCGTCCTGTGGATCACGTGTTAGG
>JBFZFJ010000295.1:0-3482 GCA_041306405.1 Verrucomicrobiales bacterium
CCGCCCTCATCGAGCTGCGCGCGGACCGCCTGCTCCTGCTGCTCGCGGAGTTCCGGCAGATGGTTCCAAATCCAGTCATCCACCCGCGCCCCGACCGAGTAGGACCGCAACTGCACCACCAGTTGCCCGACCATCGGAGCCGCGAAATCGCGTGGATGCTCCTCCAGCCCCATCAACCGGATTCCGGCCTCCTGCTCGGCGGCGCTCGACACCACATCCCAGCGATTCTCCGCCGGACAGGAAAACAAGCGCACCAGGAACCCAAGCTGGTAGACCACCAGATAATCCACCGCACGGGTCCCCGGCCGATACCGCAGGAAATGCGCCGGAGCGCTTCCCCGCGCGGTGGTGACCGCCGCCATCACTTTCAAATCCGGGTCCTCCGCCACATGCACGGGCCTGCCGGAAAGCGCTTCGACTTTCCGGATCATCTGTTGGGCGGAGGGGTGCAGGGGCATGATAGATTCTATTGGGGTTGGGTCTTTTGCGTCCCAGCGTCGGCCAGCATGAGCTCGAACAATTTCCCGATGTAGGTTTCCGGCTCATCCTTCTGAAGCAGCACATGGGCGGCGGCGAAGTCGGCCTCGGTCTTCAGCTTGTCCCACCAACTGATTTGCCGGAACGAGGTGCCGGAGATGATAAAGGAGTTGAGGATCAATTTCGGATTCTCCTGCTTGAGCCGGGCTTCCAGTTCTTTGATGGTCTTGGCAAATTCGACTTTGGGGTCGTCGAAGCCCTGCGTGTGAAGCAGGCCTTTGGGATCGACGAAGCTGAGATACTGGGTGTCGCCGACGAGAAGCCAGACGATGAAGTCAGGATAGAAATTCCCGGCTTCGAAGAAACCGATGCCTTTTTTACTGCGATTCCGGAGGACATAGAGTTCTTTGCCCTCGAAAAAGCCGGGACTGGTTTGATGGAATTTCTTGAGGTCGTTGATGAAGTCCCACTCGCCTTGGTTGAGCTGGATCGGCGACACTTCGATCATGGCGTTGCCATTGATGGTTATGACCGGGGCGTAGAGATGCGGGTCCCACTGGAGGCCTTGGACGCCGCGATAGCTGAAGAGTTTTCCACTCCGCACGGTGGCGGATAGATCTTCGATTTGTTGGATCAGCTCGGTTTCACTGCGGTCGATCTGGAAAATGTATTCTTTGACGAAGTTCGGATCGTCCGAGGTCAAATCATAGACTTTCGCATGCTCGCTTTCCCACGCCTGCTTGCGGAATTTGTAGAGTCGCTCACAGTAGCCGCAGTGCAGGGCTTCAGCGATTTGCTGCCAGACGCGGACTTTGTCGAAACGGGAAGCGCTGAGTTCTTCCGGCGGGATGTAGAGGCAATACCAATGAGGATCGGAAAGCAGGCTTTCCACCGCGGCGCGTGATACGCTGAGGTTGTAGTAGCCTCGCTCGTTTTTGAGTTGTTGAAGCCGAAGATGCAGCGACTCTTGGTCGAGGAAGGCGAGGTGGTGCTTTTCTAGTTTCTTCTCGGTCCGGCTGCCCATCAGGGCGACGTTGCTTTGCCCGGTGGCCTTCATCGCTTCGATGCGCGGATACCAGTCCACTTTCACGGGTGATCGGCGGAAGTGGTTTTTCTCCAGATCGAGGACCGGCCTTGGAGCATCGCGTTTGAAATCGATGTCGTCTGGCACGCGGATGACCTTGAGCTTTTTCAACGGGAGATCGGTGAGCGTCGGCATCGCCGGGACTTCGACGGTTTCCCAATCGGGATCGGTGTTGACGCCTTCAAGCTCTAGATAGGCGCGGAACTGCTCCATGTAATCCGCGCGGACGCCGAAGACGTCGAGGGTTTCGCACAAGGGCAGGAAGCGGAGTTGCGCGTCGGTGGCACCCTGCATGATCGACAGATTCAGTTTTACGAGTTCGCGGCTGCGTTTGAGCGTGGTGTTCCAGCCTTTGAGGCGGACGCCGCGGCCAAAGAGCTGGATGATCTCGGAGCCTTCGCCCTGGCCCATATACATCAGGCCGATGGCGGAGACTCGCCAACTGCTCCAGCCTTCGGTGAATTTCTTGGAACCGATCAGCAGATGGATCTTCGAATCCAGTTTTGAAAGATTCCGGAAAAGCGAGCCGCCGAATTCCTGATCGGAGGTGGCGAGGTGATTCGGATGCTCGCCGCAGAGTTCATGAAGCTTCTTTTCATCGCCGACGTTGATGACACCGAAGGGTTCCGAGGCACCGAGTGACAGGCTCAGTTCGCCCTGAGCTCCTTTCAAATCCCGGACGTGCAGGATGCCGCCGGTGGACGAGTTGAAGAAGGACTTGAGGATGTCGTCGAAGACCTGTTCGCCGCTCAATTTCAGCTTTTTCAGATAGGGGAATGAATCGGCGAAAAGCACGCGGTTGTTTTTGTCGATGAGTCCGTCGCTTCCATCGAGCAGCATGTCCAGATGGTGAATGGACTCGCTGCGGCTGCGGGAGAACTCGGCGAAAAACAACAGCACATCCACCACATCGGAAACCTGATGTTTGCTCTCGGTGCGGACGACGTTGACCTTGGAGCCGAAGAATACCCAGAGCGGGCGTTCGACGTTGAACACGGCGAATTCCGCCGAATGATCCAGCCAGATGCGGAGCTGTTGATAGAACGAAAGCAGCGCGGCGGTGAGGTAGAGTTTCCGCTGCTCTTCGGACCTCTGCTCCTTGAGATTGAGGATGCGGTAGTGCTTGCCGTAGCCGTCCTTGTAGAAAAATCGGTAGCTGTAATCGAAGAGAATCCAGCGGGCATAATTCTGCTCCAAAGTGTAAATTGGATTACCATCTTCGTCCGTCTTGTCTTTTTGCGCCGTCGCCGCTTTCACCGACTGACCGAAGGTGGCGGAATATTCGAAGCTGAATCCATCGCGACAGAGTTTTTCACGGCGTTTCATCCATTCCTCACCGGATGAACCACGATGGCCTTCGTCCACTAACACAAGATTGTTTCCTTCGAAGCAATCGACCGCCACGGTCTTTTCCTTCGATTCATCGGCGAGTTTGTTCACGTCGATGATCTCCACGGTCTGGCCGGAGAACATCGAGCGCATGCTGGTGCCGTCCTTGTCGAACAGCTCGGCATCGATTCCCGAGTCGGCGAATTCCTTGAGGTGCTGGAGGCTGAGACCTTCCTTGGGTGTCAGTAGGATGATCTTGTTCAGCTCATGCCGTCGTCCCGCCTGTTGCAGGTGATGGAGGTATTGCAGGATGTTGACGTGCATCTGCAAGGTCTTGCCGCTGCCGGTCGCCTGCCAGAAACAAAGCTTCTTGAGATCGACGGTTCGAAAAGGCGGTAATCTATCCGGCTTTTCGACTTGCGCGTTGAACGAGTCGAGGTGCCGGTTGAGCGATTCCAACAAGTCCGCCGGGCGCTTGAAATACCAGTGCAGGTAGATCTCGGTGAACAGCAGCGCCGTGTATTGATAGTATTTCCAGCGGATCGGCTCCGGCCTGCGGCCGTTGATCGCCATGGTGTGACGGACGATGTTT
>JBFZFJ010000296.1:0-5129 GCA_041306405.1 Verrucomicrobiales bacterium
TCCTACAAGGTTTACGCCACCGACAAGGCCTATCACGTCCCGGAGATCGTCACCAAGAAGGACCCGCACGGCATCCGCATCGGCAAGTCCATCCTCCAGTGCGAAATCCCGCAGGACCAGATGCTCAAGCTCATTTCCACCGGTAAGACCGACGTGCTCAAAGGCTTCGTCTCCAACCGCACCAAGCGCAAGTTCGACGCCCACCTCACCTTCGACGTGAAGGACGGCAAGATCGGCTTCGACTTCCCGCCGCGCCCGGTGAAAAAGGTCGCCGCGAAGAAGACCGCCAAGACGAAGGAAGCGTGAGGCTCTTACAAGGGAATCGGACGTCTCGTCCATTCATCGCGAAGTGGCTGGAACTTCGCTCATCAGTCTCTCCGTCATTGCGGAAGATTGAAGTTGCGGCTCTACCCTAGAAGAGTATGGTTCCGCATGTGCCACGGAAAATCCGCGACCTCCTCAAGGATCTTCGGAAAGCGGGATTCACACTCGCTCCCTGCGGCAAGGGGAGTCACCGGAAATTCGAACACCCCGCAGTCAGAATTCCGGCGATTATTCCGGGACGTGACGGCGACGACGCCAAGGCTTATCTCGAACGCCATATCGCCGATAAAATCAACGAGTCCAAGTCATGAAAAAGATCTCCGCCAAAGAAGCCACCCGCCTGGCCCGCAACTATCCCCTCAGCGTGCGCTGGAGCGATGAAGATCAGGTTTTCGTCGGTTCCATTCCCGGTCTTGTGGGCGAGTGCTGCCATGCCGATACCCCGGAGGAAGTCATCCCCCAACTCAAGGATATTGCCGAAGACCTTGTGGGTTTCCTCATGGAGAAGGGACGATCATTACCCGCACCTTCGATCAATTCCAGTAATCCCGATCCCGTTGCCATCCGCAGCGCCATGGGCCTCAGCCAAACCAAGTTCGCCCAACTCATCGGCGTCAGTGTCCGCACTCTTCACAAATGGGAGCAACACATCAGTGTCCCGAGCGGAGCCGCCAAAACTCTCCTGAAAATCGCCGCCACCCATCCCAACTCCGTCCGCGAGGCGCTTCGGTCCGCGTGAAAAGGGTCGCCATGAAGAAAGCAGCGAAGACGAAAGAGGCCTGAGAAAGTAGCCCGGGACTTCAGTCCGCTCGTCATCGGAATCATCCATTACCCCTTCCCGATGCGCCGTCCCCCCCTTTTTTCCGGCATCCATCTCAAACGCAACATCTCAGCAGTCGTTAGGGTGGAGCTGCCATTGCTGCGGCTGGGGATCTTGGGTCATCCCGGCGGCGAGCAAATTTCTTCGCCTCATGCGCCACGGTCAGGGCAGATGGATCTCGGCTGACGCCCCGTTTGCCAGATCGTGCTCGGCGACGGTGCGTCCATCCTGGATGATGGTCAGGTGCTGCTTTTGGCCACGCCGCTCCACCACCACGTCGAAGTTGCGGCCAAAGGCGCGCACCGAGCGCAGCGCCATGCGCGGCCAGCCTTCCGGCAGACGCGGCGTGCAGCTGAAGCGATCAAGCCCGGTGGGACGGAGGCCGAACAGTCCCTCGGTGAAGATCCGGCAATACAGCCCGCTCTCCGATGAAAGGTGGCGCTGGTCGCCCTCGGGCCAGGCCTCGACGGGGTAGGGGACGTGATCGCCTAACAGCCGTCGGCGGGTGTAGGCTGAAAGGTAGCGCAGCCCGGTGGTGGTTTCCCCAGCCTGCAGGACGCCGCGCAGGCCGTAGAGCGTCGAACGGTCCCAGAAGGCCTGGTCTCCCGCTTGGGAGGCGAGACCGTCGGATGTCCAAAGCCGCGGCGAGAACAAGGCGGCGATGGTGCCGTCGCGCCGGTCCGTCAGCCCCATGCACAGTGGCAGGCAGATCCATGAGCGCAGCACGTCATTGCCATCGTAATACCGATAGGTGGGGAAACCCTCGACGGTGGCTCCGAAATATTTGTTGATCGCCTTGGCCATGACGTCCGCCTGCTGGTCGTAGGCATTTGCTTCCGTCTCCATTCCCAGAGCCCGGCCGAGGTCCGCTGCCGCCCGCAATCCGCCGTAATAGAGCGAGGAAGTGGAAAGGTTGGCCTTGCCCGTTGGAAGGCGGCCTTCCAGCTCATCGCTGTCGGATGCGATGACTCCTTCGGCGGTGGTCTGGCGGCGCGAGTATTCCAAGCACCAGACGATGGCGGGCCAGAGCTCCTTGGCGATGGCCTTGTCGCCGCGGGCCAGGCAGAAGCGGGCGCAGCCGTAGGCATACATCGCCGCGTCGCCGCGGTCGCCGCCGGTGCGGGCGATGCCGATCCCTTCGGAGTGGAGCGAGGGTGGAACCGGCTTGTAGTCCGGCGTCATGTGCTTCTGGAATAACCGGTAGGTGTCGAGTGAGGCCTGATTGCCGTTATGATCTCCGAGGAAGGGGAAAAACGGTCCGGCATATTCCACGTTGTCGTTGCACCAGGCCGCGGCGTAATAGGCCAGCCCGCCGGGTGCGAGCATCATGCCGCCGCGGGTGGCGTTGATCGCCTCGGCGACGCGCAGCTTGCAGAAACTGAAGGCGCGATCGAGTTCCGGTTCGGGTGTTTCCAAGCGGAGGTTGCGCTGAAGACTCACGACATAGTCACGCCGCGCGCGCTCCTCGGTGGCGATGTCGATTTTTCCCGCTGGCTCGCTGTCCAGCCGGCCGCCGAAAAGCACGGCGAAGACCATCTCCTTGCCCGGGGCCAGCACGGTGGAGGTGGGCGCGGTGCAAGTGACCTCCGTGACGTTGAGTCCATAAGGCCCCTCGATCTGATAGCGGAGCGCGATGGGGGCGACCGTCACCGTGCGCGGCACCTTGCCGGTGTTGCGCAGGGTCCAGCGGTCCACCGCCGTCGGCAAGGTCGGGCTGGGGAAGGCGCAGCGGGTGATCGCCAGGTCTCGGCCGGCCCGGCCTTGGATGGTTAGAGTGCCGTCGAGCAGCACCCGCTCCACGGTGATGGCACCGAGCGGGGAGCCGTCGATGCTGATGGCAGGTTCGGCTTCCTGTGAATCGTAGTGCTTGATGACTCCGTCAAACATGCCGTTTTTCCCTTTGCGCAAGCCGGGCCAGATCACGCTGCGCCGCATCGACAGGGCTTTTTGGGCATCCACCCGGTAGCGAACCACCTGGCCGACGCGCAGCCCGCCCTGTTCGATGAAATCCGCATGCGGCAGGCGCTTGTCCTGGGGCACCAGCCATTCGGTGGTTAGATCCTTGCCGAGAACCCAGCGCGGCGGAGTCACGGGTGCGCCGACGGTTTGTGTTTTGGTTCCTGTCACCTTGAAGGTCGCCTCCGCCCAGACCGCTTCGTCATTCTTGGTGTCGTCAAAGCCATCGGTGACCCTCAGCGCCAGCATTTTCACGCCGGAGAGGTCGAGATCGACCGCCTGCGCCGCCATGCCACCGCGCATCAGCGGGCTGGACCAAAGGACTTTGCCATCGCCCTCAATAATGAACTCGACGCTGCCGTTTTTCCTGATGGCCGGACCGTCGTCATTGATGCCGACCTGGGCGTTGAAGCGAACGCAGCCTCCCTGCAAGTCGAGGTGCAGCGTGCTCGGCGAGTGGGTGCCGAACCCATGGCTGTATTCCCGGCCGGCGATGCGCAGCGGCTTGCCTGTCGCCGAGCGGTCCACACCCGGCTTGCCGCTGCCTTGCAGCACGTGGCCCAGATCGAGGGAGGAAAGCCTGATTTCCTCCGCTGCGGAGATGTTCCCGGTCAGGGTCGAGAACAAGACCAGGGATGATAGAAAACCTGCGAAGAGGCAGCCTTTCGGGCGCCCACCCCCGGGCAAGTCAATGCAAGGATCGGAATTCGTGCCTGACGGATGGGTTTGGAGGTGCTGAAACACGGCTTTTAAATTCATACATTGATGCAATCGGAGTTCCGGGCAATTCGGGCCTGCAAGCGGTTTGATGTCGACCCGAAAATGCGGGAAGTGAAATAGGCGGAACGGATACAAGTTGCCATCAACGCTTCAAACGCAACCGTATCGGAGAGCCACTGGGAAAAATGTAAGATTGGCCCGGCTTCAGCCTTAATCATAACGCCCATGAAACGACTTTCCGATTTCGTGCGCACGACCGGCGGCGCGAATATGCCAACGCCTAACCCGGATTACAAATCCTCCCCATAAAACTCCGCACGCATCGTGGATAGGCATGCCGGGCCTGCGAAAGCATGGTTCGTTTCTCGGTTCCGCCCAACGGAGTAATTTGCCTCAGCGCCGCCACAGCAAGTGCCACCGAGAATCAGATTCGGCTTCACTCCGAACCATCGAGATTTGGAGGGCGCGGCTTCGTTGCCCTCAACGGCCTCGTCTCCAACCATACCTAGCGCAAGTTCGACGCCAAGGACGGCAAGATCGGCTTCGACTTCCCGCCGCGCCAGGTGAAAAAGGTGGCTGCGAAGAAGACGGCGAAGACCAAGGAGGCGTGAAAAAGCACCTGCTACCGGAAATGGCGACGCGCTGCTCGGGTCATTCGACCTCGAATTCCGCGTGCACGATCGTGATGATGTCCTTGTCGCGCGAAGACGTGTCGTTGTTGCCCTCGGTCGACGTCTCGGTCGAGTTCGCGGCGTTGATGTTGATGATTCCCATGTCCGCGTAAACCAGTTTGCCAACACGGGTGTTTCCAGCCGAGCTGAGAATGTTCTCAGCCCTGGCGCGCGCATCCTTCGCCGCCTCCGACAGCATCTCGAGTTTCAGCTCGCCGAGGTGGGTATAGTAGTAGCTTGGATCGAACGAGGTCACATTCACCCCCTGTTCGAGCAAGTTGGTGATCTCCCTTGATACCTTTTCGATCACCGCGACATTCGTCGAGCTGACGGAAACCACCTGGGTGGCCTTGAAGCCTTTTGACTCCTTGCGCTCGGAGCGCAATGGCACGTTCGTTCCCGGAAGCACCTTGTCCTCCTTGATCACGTCGAACTCCTCGGCAACCGAGGCGGACTGTGTTTGGATTTCATCCTCCTTCCAACTGCTCGCCGCGATGAAAGTGGAACCCGCAAATCCCCACGGCGGATTTTTGCACGGGTCATCGGCGGGGTGAGGTGATGGTGGCGAAGGCGTGGCGGTTGTTGAAGCGGCGCATGTCGTCATGGAAGTCCTTCAACGTCGATTGCCGCTTGTTTTT
>JBFZFJ010000297.1:0-6828 GCA_041306405.1 Verrucomicrobiales bacterium
CGTGACATCCTTCGCCCGGTAAATCTCCCCGTTCGCCGTCTTCCGTCCGATCCAGCGCCCGTAATAATAGGACGCCTTCCCCTGCAGCACGGCCACCGGCTTCGCATCGTAAACAATTTGCAGCTGAGCCGGTTCGACGACAGCCGACCACGCAGGACCAAGCGTCGCCGCTGAATCGGCAGAAATATCTCTTGCGCGCTACTGGTCGCCGGATGTCGGCGTTTCATAGGAGGGCGCCTCCGCAACTACTGCAGCCGCTATTTCCTGAAGTGATCTCGCCGTGTCTGCGTCAATGGAGAGGCCGGGCAGTTCGTGGGATGCGCCCACTGGACTGTCGCTGAAGAGCGTGCCGTAGATGACGAGAGCGGCCAAATAGTAGCCGTCGGGGGAAGCATGGTGGCTGTCCTTTCCATAGACAGCAAGGTGGGGATATTTTGCCGAAGCTTGGGCAAATGCTTCGCCGACGCGGGCCACAAAAACCTGCCGTCCGGGCTCAGCGCCCTCGATTCTTCTGGCAGCTTCAGCGTAATTATCCACCACCTCGCGGAGCATTTCCTCCGAGCTCTCGAATTTTTTCGCGGATGGTTTACCGGTGGCATTGATATAGCTGCTCTCGGCCGGTCGCGGCCACGTTTGGTAAAGAAGAACCTTGGCATTCGGCGAGCTGGCTCTGGCACGCTCGTAAAACGTCATCGCATCAGCGAAGAATCCATCCGGATCACCCACGCGCGTCGGCTTCGTGCTGAGTTCCTGCAGGACCACCCAGTCCCATGCCGCCGCTTGGATGGCTTCCTGTGTGGCCGGTTGCTCAAGGTGGTGAGCCAGGTCCTTGCTGCGGACGGCCACGGTTTCACTCGTGAGGGCTTTGCCCTTGGACGCCGCGATGTCTTCGACGTATTTGGGGACACCTCCAGCACTGGCGATAGGATCCGAGCGCGAACCGATGGTATAGCTGTTGCCGACGAATAGGACATTTTCCGACCAGCCCGGAAGGCTGAGGCAAAGGAAAACGATGAGGGTTGGTAGTTTAGATCTTGTTGTCATTGGTGGTTCAGAAGTTAGCCGGCCATTCGCCAGGTTGAAGGTTTTTGGGATCTTTCGGCTTGGTTCGAAATTCGACATGGCCGTCGAGAAAACTGTAATTGCGGCCGCCGTTATGGGGCGGCAGAACGGTGACGGGAAGCGAGAACTGTCCGCCACCACTGACCGTGCTGTTGAAGTTTTCACCATCGATATCGGAAATGAGCCAGATAGCCGACCTTTCGGTGGCATAAGAAAAAGTTCCCTGACCGGCCGCACGAATGGCTACCAAGGTGCGCGGTCCCTGTTTGGTGTCGGGGTCACCAAAAAATTTTACGGGATCAGAGCTGTTTTGGTTATTAATGAGATAAACAAGGCGACCGTTGTTCGCGTTGAACGCCGCATCGTTGGCGGGACACCGCCACACGTTTGTCGATTGAAGATATGGCATGAGCCAATCGCGGCTCGACGACTTTTTCGGGTCTTTGGTGTGGCTGAGATAACTAACTGTCGGGTCGACGCTGGGGTGACGCACGCTGCGGAAGAGAGGTCCCGGCATGCGGTTGTTGTTGTCGGCCGCGTACAGGAATATCGCGGTCGTAATCTGCTTCAGGTTGGACGCACACTTGGTTCCGTGCGCGCGCGCCAACATGGTGTTGACTCCCCCGACGGCCAGAGCGGCAAGCAGCCCGAGAATCGCCAAAACAACAAGCAACTCGACCAAAGTGAATGCCGTACTATCCGGTTTCCGTGACATGGGGGTTTAAAAAGCAAACTAAGCCCATCGATGCCTCTGTGTCGCCTCACGAAAACTCGGGATCCGCGGGAGCAGGATGTCCGGGCTTTGACTTTGCAATGCCTGCGATGGGGGGTAAATTGGATTTCTTCGGGTTCGTTGCGGATTGCCCCCCCACGATTTTGCGCGCGAAACTTACCATCCTCCTTCTGCTGGCGACCTTTGCAACGGTCCTCGCCGAAGCTTCGTTGGGCACACGCTTGTCACTGCTGCTGGATCCAGGCCTGCGCGCGTCTTCCGAAAGATTGCTCTCCATCGACGAGGAACTGCGGTTTCTGCCATCGCCCCCGGTCGTGCGCAGCGGCAAACGCATAGGATTTTCCAGCGCCCGTGATGCCAGCGACCGCGACCTCTGGGTCATGATCGACTTTCTCGTGCCGGTCCGAGCGGACACCATCGTAATCCTGCCGCCGCTCGTCAAAGGCACCAGCGATATCATCCCAGGCTTCGGTTTTCCGGTCCGCTTCACGCTGGAGGTGACCGACGCCAACGGCACCGAGCACCTGGTCTCGGATGAGGCTTTGGAAGACTTCTCCAACCCGGGTGTCTATCCGGTCGTCCGGCAATTTCCCCCGGTCATGATCAGTAAGGTGAAATTCACCGCGGTGCTGCCATGGCAAACTACCGGGCCCAGCGTGCTCGCCCTTGCGGAAATAATGGTGCTGGACGGCAATTACAATGTGGCGACAAAAGGCAGGGTACGGGCGGGGAGTTCCCGCGAGGCTTGGCCCGCATGGGGGGCCGACAACCTCACGGACAGGCAAACGCCGCTGGGGTTGCCGGTGGCACCGGAACCTCGCCGCCAACTGAAACTCGGATACGAAAGCCTCGCCGCCACGCATTCGGAGACACGCAAAACCGTAACGGTCGTGTTGCCAGCACCATACCGGGTGGATGAAGTGCGACTGGTTCCCGTGGTCCGGGAGGAACCTCCCTCTTGGGCTGTCTATGGATTTCCGATCCAACTGACGGTCGAGGCGTCGCTCAACCCCGATTTCAGCGATGCGCGCGAGCTCGCCAAACTTGACCGGGTCGCCGGGTCGCCGGGGCAGAACGTGGTGACGATCGAGGCTGATGGCGTCGAAACGCGCTACATCCGGGTGACGGCAGATCAACTATGGAAGCGGGCCGGCGACTACATCTTTGCCCTGGCCGAGATCCAAGTCTATGCCAACGGTCGCAACGTTGCGGCGGGAGCCAAAGTCACGGCCACGGATTCCCACGAGACGGGTGACTGGAGCGAATCGGCCCTCACCGATAGTTTCACCGGTCAAGGACGTCTCATCGAACTTCCGGCTTGGTTGAGCCAGCTTGAGCGCCGCCGCGAACTGGAGGGTGAGCGCGAAAAACTCCTAGCCAGTCACAAAGCGCGATCGGAGGATGTGCGGCGCCTGATACTCAACGCCAGCCTGGCCACTGCGGGTCTCATCGCCTTGCTCAGTCTACTGCAATTTTTCCAGTACAAGCGGCGCCGCCGGCAAGAGCGCGATCAATTGCGCGAGCGATTGGCGCGCGATCTCCACGATGAAATAGGATCCAACCTCGGGAGTATTGCCCTTCTCTCCGCTATGGCCGTGCGGCGTGATGCCGAGAGCGAGGAAGTGAGACGCGATCTCGACGAAATCGAGCAAATCGCGCGGCAAAGCGCTGACTCCATGCACGACCTCGTGGCGTTACTGGGAGCCCGGAAGAATGCCTCTGACAACTGGTTGAAAGTGCTGGCCACCATGGCCGAGCGGATCCTGCGGGGCAGAGTTCTCGACCTCTCTTTGCCCGCCACCCCGCCGCCTTTGGAGCCCAGCCTCGAAACTCAGCGGGAGATCTATTTGCTGTGCAAAGAAGCTCTGCACAATGCGGTGAAACACGGCAACCCCTCGAGGGTTTCCTTCCGCGTCGCGCCGACCGCTCACGGTCTGGATATCGAAATCCAAGACAATGGTTGCGGCTTCGACACGACGGATCCCGCCAGCAGCGGTTTCGGCCTGAGCAACCTGCGCACACGCGCCGCGAGCATGCAGGCCACGCTCGATGTCCATTCCACCCCCGACCGGGGCACCACTATCCGCCTCGCAGTGCCGAGGAACCGACGTTGGCGGAAGCCCCGCCGCACCACGCCCGTATGAGCTCCCCCCGCGCGCGCGCCACCCCAGCACAGCAGGTCTGGATCGTGGAGGACAGCCCTCCTTTCCGGCGCTCGTTGCAGCGGTTACTGTCCAATGCCAAATTATTCCATGTTCATGGGTATGCCAACGCCGAGGCCGCCTTGGCCGTCTTGCAGAACCCGGGCGAAGGAGGACTGCCCGACGTCTTGCTTCTCGACATCGGCCTGCCGGGCCTGAGCGGTCTGGATCTGATCCCCAAGATCAGCGAAATTGCACCGTCCTGTCGGATCCTCATCCTGACCGTTTTCGAGGACGAGGAAAAAATCGCCCGCTCCATCAGCGCCGGGGCGTGCGGTTACCTGCTGAAGACCGCAACGCCGAGGCAAATCATCGAAGGTATCCAAGAGGCCGCCGAGGGAGGGTCGCCCATGTCTCCCAAAGTGGCGCAAAATGTGGTGAAGCTCCTAGCGCGGCTGATGAAGCCGGCAGCGCCGCCCGTGGGGATATCACCCCGCGAACACCAACTCCTCGTGCTCATGGCCAAAGGACTCACCGCGAAGGAAATTTCCGACCAGTTGGGCATCAGTATCCACACCACCGACACCCACACGCGCAACTTGTTCGCGAAGCTCGGTGTGCACAACCGGGCCTCGGCCGTCGCCCGGGCTTTGCAAGACCGGCTGGTTTGACCCCTCCGCACGGCTCACAACGGGAAGTAACATACGGTGTTGGAGAGAAGGATCATCACAAAGACCAGACAAGTCACCATCGGCCCGAGATAGATCCGGCCGGTCATCAAGTAAAAATAGCGGTGGAAGTAGGGCAGGATGAACATCATCGGCACCACGCCGAAGAGCAGGTTGATGTAGAGCCAGCCTTCGGTCCAGTGGACCGTCCCCGTCGTCAGAAAAGTGAAATACTGCAGGCCGAGAATGAAGACGAGTCCGAGAGAATTGGCGAACCCCGCGAGCAACATGGTGCGCCATTCGGGCTGGCCCTCGTAGGCGATCGCGGCATTGACCCGAAGCGAGTTGGAAAGAAAGAAAAGGAAAAAAGCCGGCGCATACATCGGCAGCAGGAGGAGTAAATCGGGCTGGAACAGCCGCACCCCAAGAAACAAGAAGCGGTAGTCCACGTGAAAAAGCGAATAGACCACGAAGAGCAGAAGGTAGAATGACCAAAACAGCACTGCGGCCAAGAGGAACGAACGCCACAACTCCCGCACAGTGGTCGCTGCGCCGGCAAAAGACGGTAGCCCGTGCCTTGACCCGTTTAGTTTGCGCCCGAGGAAAAAGAGGCCGAAGCCGACCATGCCGTTGAAGAGCGCCCAGAGCATGACACCGTTGTTCATCCGCTGCGGGAAAAACCACGTCGCCACGCGTCCCGACGATTCGATGAAAAGCTTCTGCGAAAGCTCGGTCATGGGGATGTAAGAAAAGCAGGCGATCATCGCGCCGGTGACCAGTAGCACCCAGAAAACCACCTTTGACCGGCCCACCGGACACGGTGCTGCGGCCGGCACGGGGTGCACGAGCGGGTGGAAATATTCGACGAAAGCGAGCAGAAGCTGTCCCATCGGCACCAGCGAGACCAGCGCCGCGGCCAGCGCCGCGAGCAGCAGCATTTCCTTCCAATACCAGGTCTGGTCGTCGGGGTGGCGCATGTCTTGCAAGCCGAAGACCTTTTCGAAAAACGCGATCTGATGCGCGGTCTCCTTCGCGCTGTAGGGCTGGAAAGGATGGAGCAGGTTCTCGTTGTGCACGACCCGCAAGGTGCGCATGCGCGGTTCGCCGTAGAAGACGCCCATTTCCAGTTCCTTGAACGCCGGGCCGGTCTTCATCCCGGAATTGACGAAGCGCAGGGCCTCCGGGGCGCGGCGCATGTCGCCATCCTTCAATTCGTTGCGGTAGGCTCCTTCGTCATAAAGCGCATAGCTCATGCCGAGGTTGGAATCCACGTCGCGCAGCACTTTGTCGGTCATCGTGAGCACGAACCCCGAAACGTACGCGGCTTGGATTTTGCTGGCCGTCTTTTTTTGCCTGGCCTCGCGGCCAAAGTGGGCGGCGGCCCGCAGCGCGGCATTGCCCCCGGCCGAGTGGCCCGTCACACCGATGCGCGATTTGTCCACATAATTCAAAATGTCGGTATTGGCGATGTAGTCGACCACGGCAAACATCCCGTAGCCTTCATTGGTCGCGGAGCGGCGATCAAGCGAGGAACTGGAAGATCCCTGCGCATACGGATCGATGTTGATAACCACAATACCCCGGCGGGCGAGTTCGATGGCCACGTTGGCGTGCGTCTCCTTCGACCGCTGGAACCCGGGCACAACCACCACCAGCGGCGCCGGGGTTTCCTTGGTTGCCGAGAGCGGACGGAACAGATCCGCCGCGACCCACTGGCCGTTTTGCGCGGGCAGAATGATGGACGTCACCCGCACTTCCCCGCCGGAATTCTGGATGCGCGACGCGATGAATGTCGTCGCCAGAATGACGCCGATGCACGCCGCAAGCAGCCACCAAGGATGCTTCTGGCCAACACGACCGGGGCCGGCTGGAACCACGGCCGGGAATTCCTCCAGCGGATTTTCTATCCTTACGGTTGACATATCAGGAAAGGCGGCAAATGAGCAACTCGCGCTCGAAGATCAACTCCTTGGGGAGATGGCTGTGCAGATCCAAGAAGAACTCCTCATGATTAATCAACTCCCGGAGCAGGGACTTGCGGTCGACGTGCTGCAATCTTTCGAAGTCGCTTTCCGAAACATCGCATCCGGTCCAGTCGATGTCCTGATAGCGTGGTTGCCATCCGAGAGACGTCTCTTTGCCGGAGGCGCGGCCCTTCGACCGCTCTGTTAGCCATGCCAGCACGCGCATGTTTTCGCTGAATCCGGGCCAGAGAAAGCTGCCA
>JBFZFJ010000298.1:0-3160 GCA_041306405.1 Verrucomicrobiales bacterium
CGCCGCGAGTTCTTCATCCTCTTCGCGGCGACCGGTGATCGCCGCCACATTCGCACCTCCTCTTGTCTCCCGACTCCGTCCCACAAATCAGCCTCGGCACCGCCGCGCTCGTGATCTTCGCGGTGTGCGCCAGCTTCGTGCTGCTGCGCGGGGTGACCCGGATGATCGTCGGCACCGTCGTCCTCAGCCTCAGCGCGTGGATCGGCTTCCGCGTCTGGCAGCAGGCCCCCACCCTTTCCATCGAGTGGACCGGGCAATCCCTCGCCTGGATCACCAACGGCCTGCCCGTCGCCGCCTTCCTCGCCGCACTTTTCCTCATCCGCAAGCTCGCCAAAGCCATCGTCCGCCCCTTCGGGAAATCCCCCGATGAGGAAAAACCCCGCTCCGTCATCAAGCTGGCGTTTCTTCTCCTGCTCGCCCTCATTCCCACCTCGCTCCTCTGGATCATCGGCGCCACGCTCGTCCATCACAACGGCTCCATCGCCGAGGTCCGCGCCTACTCGGAAAAATCCATCGGCATCCCCGAAACCACCCCGGACGGCTTCAGCCAGAAACTCAAATCCTCCGTCGAGGCCGCCGTCCCCGCCAGTTGGCTCAAAATCCTCGATCCCCTCGCCGAGCCCTCCCGCCTCGCCCTCGCCAAACTCATCACCGCCCAAGCCGACTCACCGCTCACCCCCGTCATCGATCCCCAGACCGGCAAGCCCATCCCGCGCGCCGTCATCGTCAACGACCCGGAACTCCAAAACCTTGCCCGCGATGGAAATTACGGCACACTCCTGCGCCATCCCCTCCTCACCAAAGCCCTCGCCGATCCCAAAGTAAAAAAACTCCTCAAGGATCTCAGTCTCTGACCTTTCAGCTTTTCAGAATTTCAGCATCTACCCGAAAAATGTCCTACCTCGTCACCATCGGCCTCGAAGTCCACTGCCAGGTCAACACCCAGACCAAGATGTTCTGCGCCTGCCGCACCTCCTTCGGCGACACGCCCAACACCCACACCTGCCCGGTCTGCCTCGGCATGCCCGGCGCGCTACCCGTCCTCAACCGCGAGGCCATCGAGAAAACCCTGCTCACCGGCCTGATGATCGGCTGCGGCTCGCCTGAAATCTCCAAGTGGGACCGGAAGAACTATTTCTATCCGGACATGCCGAAGAACTACCAGACCACCCAGATGGACCTGCCCCTCTGCATCGGTGGCGGCGTCCCGCTCTACGAACATTGCTACCCGACCGATCACCGCAAAAACATCGCCAACCCCGACAAAACCGTCCGCCTCAACCGCATCCACCTCGAGGAGGACGTCGCGAAATCCACCCACCTCGGGAACTCGTCTCTCATCGACTTCAACCGCGCCGGCACGCCGCTGATGGAGATCGTCACCGAGCCCGACCTCGAGTCCGGCGAGGAAGCCTTCGCCTACGTCCGCTCGCTCCAGATGATCCTCCAGCAAGGCGGCGTCTCGGATGCCGACATGGAAAAAGGCCAGCTCCGCTGCGACGTGAACATCTCGTTGCGCAAGAACGCCGCCGACCCGCTCGGCCAGAAAGTGGAGCTCAAGAACCTCAACTCCATCTCCGCCATCCGCCGCGCGATTCATTTCGAAATCATGCGCCAGACCGAGGAGCTCAACCGCGGCATCCCGCAGATCCAGTCCACCCGCCGTTGGGACGACGACCGCGGCGAGACCCAGATGATGCGCACCAAGGAGGACGCGCACGACTACCGCTACTTCTCCTGCCCGGACCTCCTGCCGATTGAAACCGCGCCATTGTTAGCCAAAGTCCGCCCGCTCGTCCCCGAGCTCCCGCACGAGCTCGCCGCGCGCTTCGAGCATCAGCTCGGCGTCAGCGCCTACGATGCCTCCGTGCTCTCCTCCGACAAGCACCTCGCCGCCTATTTCGAGGCCGTCACCGACCCCGCCATCCCCGGCAAGAAAGTCGCCAACTTCATCATCAACAACCTGCTGGGCACCCTCAACGAACGCGCCCTCGGCATCGGCGAATGCCCGGTCGCCCCGGAAAAACTCCGAGCCCTCCTCGTTCTGATGGAAAACGGCACCCTCGCCGCCAACCAGGCCAAGGAAGTCTTCACCGTGCTCTTCGACGCTCCGGAAAAAGACCCCGCCGCCATCGCCGACAGCCTCGGTTTCAAACCCGCCGAAGCCGGCGAGCTCGAAGGCCTCTGCGACCAAGTCATCGCCAACAACCCGGCCGAAGTCGCCGCCGTCAAGGCCGGCAACGAGAAGCTGCTCAATTTCCTCACCGGCCAAGTCATGAAAGCCGCCGCCACCAAGCCCAACCCCAAGCAGGTCACCGAACTGCTGCGCGCGAGGCTGCTGTAGCGGCGGTCTGTGACCGTAGCATTCCAATATTGTCAACCATGCTCCCCGAGTTCGCCCATTCACTCTATCAATCCTTCGAGCGCGAAGGTATTCCGCTCCTGCTCGCTGGCGGCTGGGCAGTGTGTCACCACGGTTACGCTCGTCTGACTCTTGATGTGGATTGGGTTTGTCCACGTTCCAAGGAGTCCGAAGCCGTGGCCCTGATGGACCGGTTGCATTTCACCAAAACCAGCGATGGAATGGCGTCACGTTTCAAAAGCCGTAAAAACGCCGCATTCCCCTACATCGATCTGATCTGGGTGGATGACGCCACATTGGCCTTGATGGCCGAGCCTGACCTCGCCGAGACGAAAGCGCACCAGGTGCCGGTAATCAATTTCAAGGCGCTTCTCGCAATGAAGCTTTTCGCCCTCAGAGACGATCAAGCCCGCCAGCACAAAGATCTACTCGATATCCGCTTCTTGCTGAGCCATGGTCACACCAAGGTGTCTGACGAGGAGTTCAAGGCTCTTTGTGAGCGCTATGCCGGTCCCGCCGCTTACGACAAAATCAAATCGAATCCATGAACATCCTCGACCTTGAATTCCCGGATTTTTCCGACCACCCGCCGCCTCCGCAGGTCTCTCTGGACGTTTACGAGAAGTGGGTTTTCGAGCTGTTAGCCAGCGGCATGCGTCGTCCGATGTCCGACGAGGAGATGTTGGCCGAGTGGATGCGCAACGAAGGCAGCCAGACCGAAGAATGGCCGGACTTCGGCGCCCCGCAAAGTGTCCCGGCCGCATTTCCTAACACGTGATCCACGGGACGGCTCCGCCC
>JBFZFJ010000299.1:0-28439 GCA_041306405.1 Verrucomicrobiales bacterium
AAGTCCTTATGATATTCGATACTGCCGTGCCCGGACGATCGGATTTGCTCGCCCTCATAACTCGGATCGAAACCAATTCCGGAATTCCCTCCCTCTTCACAGAGCAGGGAAAGAAAATGTCCCTTTCCACAGCCGATTTCCAGGACGCGTTTATGGGTGATTCCGTAGGTATGAATCAAGCGACGGGCGAGCTCCCGAGCGTATTCCCTGAACACAGGTGAATGATCGAGCGAATTGTCGTATCGCTGTGAATACTCCAACAAACTGGCGTCAAAACTCCTGTTCCATATGAATCCACACTTGGGACAGAACATCAGATCAAGCCGACCTCTCGGGCAGTCCGTTGCCTGTCGGCGACTGGGATATTGAACCCCAATGGAGGCCGGCATATTCCCGATCTCGAAGACACTCCTCGATTTCACGTCCGAACAAACCGGACAATTCATTGTGCTGATTGACATTCCATTCTTCGGTTTGGAGAACATCGACATTCACGCAGTCGCCTAAACGGGTAGTATTTGCGGGGTCAGCCGCATGCTTTCCAGCATCGCAAGAACTTCCTCATGATAGACGGGATTCATGAGAATCACGCAGTCCGGATGGAAATCCCGCAGCTCTTCAGGACTTCTTACAACATGACCTGAACCCGGGATAAACTTCCCGTGTTTGTATGGGTTGATGTCGACCACGAAGTCAATCTGCTCGCCCAATCCAAGTGTCGTGATAAATGAGACGGCCTTTGATCCGCCGCCCCATATGACCACTCGCTTTCCTTGGGTACGGAGTCTGTTGAGGTGGGATATCCAACCTTCTTTTGCATTCCTGAATCGTTCGGGGAAGTCCGCCACTGCTTGTGCGATGACAGCGAGATCCGTTTCACCATCAAGTGTCAATGGTCTGCAGTCGTTGGACGAACGCCCTGCGATCACGATATATTGTCCGTCATACTCGAGTTCCAATTCCAATAGATCGAAGCCATGTTTGCGGAAGAGCCGAGCGAGTGATCCCGTGGTGAAATATGAACAGTGCTCGTAGTAGATGTCCCAAAAGGCGGCCTCGCGCAAAACACGATGAACATCCGGCAATTCGAAAAGCAGCAAGGTGTCCTTGCGATCGCCTATCGTGCGGCGAACTGTCCGCATAAATTCGCTGGTCGGAGCAATGTGTTCGAGGGTGTGGCGGCAACACACGACGTCTGCGGAAAGATGGGTATAGCGCTCGCTATAGAAATCCTGGATAAAGTTTAGTTGTGATGCAACCGGTGTCTCAAGCCTGCCGGGAATGAACGCTGGATCCATACCGACGCCCTCGGCCATTCCCATTTCAACGAGCAGTGCGAGGAACTCACCCTTCCCACAGCCAATTTCAAGCACACTCCGACCTTGCAGCTGATACTGTTCCACCCAGCGTTGAGCCAATCCCCTGGCAAAGGCATTGAACGTGGGCGAGAAGCCCTGCGACTCCTCACAGGACATGGAATACTCATGGACTGATGGGTCAAAGGCGGTGTTTGAAATAAAGCCACAATTTCCACAAAACCCGAGTTTAAGATCGCGGCGCGGATAATTTAGCGCTCTTTCCCGCGTAGGCAGCAGCAATACGGAGTGAACAGGTATGTTCTTGACCTCATAGAATAGACTCATCTCACCCGCTTCACAATTCGGGCAGATGCAGTGCTCGGATGATGGATAAATCATGATCTTGTTGTTGGAATGCTGGATGATCAAACGATGTGAACTTCAGGTATCGGAATGATAAACTTGCCGCCGCGTTGCCGAAACTCCGACTGTTGCTTCAGGATTTCACTGGAAAAGTTCCATGGTAACATCACCACGTAGTCTGGCATGTTTTCCAAAAGTTTTTCCACCGGGAATATTTCAATATGAACTCCAGGCATGAACCATCCGTGCTTGTGGGTGTTTCGGTCAACGACGTAATCGATGACACGGTTGTCCAATCCAGCGGAGTTCAGCATGATTGTGCCTTTGGCTGCGGCCCCGTAAGCGGCGATCCGCTTGCCATCCGCTTTCAAGTCACAAACGACCGTGCGGAGATCATCGCGGATCTTCTGAACTTGCTTCGCGAATCCGTCGTAGTAAATCGACGAATCAATTCCGAGCATTTCTTCTTCGTGCAGAATTTGTTGTAAAGACCCGGACGGGTCCTCGTGCTTCTCGATGTAATATCGGATGGATCCTCCGTGTGTTGGAATACGCCGCACGTCATTGAGGAACAGACCATGGCGCCGGAGCAGACGATCCACGGCAGTCACCGAGAAATAGCATAGGTGCTCATGATAAATCGTATCGAATTCACAATGCTCAATGAGGGATCGCAGATAAGGAGCCTCAATTACCGCGATTCCGTCATCTCTCAGCAATGTGTGGATTCCATCAAGGAAACCATGAGTGTCAGCCACGTGGGCCAGCACGTTGTTTCCGATCATGACATCGGCACGCACACCCTCGCTTTTGAGTTGCTCGGCCAATTCTCTGGTGAAGAAGTCGATTAAAGTGTGGACGCCCACCTTCTCTGCCTCAGCCGCCTGCCTCGGGGCCGGGTCAATGCCGAGCACGGGAACGCCCTTTTCAACGAAGTTTTTCAAAAGATAGCCGTCGTTGCTAGCGAGCTCAACCACGAGACTGTCAGGCCCAAGCTTGCGTCTCTCGATTAGAGAGAGTGCGTTGCTTCGACAATGGTCGATCCATTCCTGGGAGAATGATGAAAAATACATGTAGTCTTCTCCAAATAGAAAATCGGGCGGAACGGTCTCCAGAATTTGAACCAGTGTGCAATCAGGGCAGAACCCCACATCCAGTGGAAACTTGCGCTCTTTCTCATTCAGTTGATTGCGGGTAAGTATGCGATCTGATGGCGGCATCATTCCAAGATCGACTACAGGATATAGCCCCACTCGATCACAACCGCGGCAGCATGCGGATTCACAACGATTCAGAAATGTCTCTTGATTTTTCATGGGCGTTTTCTTTCTAATACTTACTGTGAAATCACAATTTGATGTCACGACCGAAACCTCAAATCGTCGCCGATGACACCAGCGGCCTTCAGCATTTTGATGTGGGCCAGGCGTTGATACTTGTCACCCTCGAACTCATTCAGATTCAATCCGTGTTTTCGATAGGCTTCATAGCATTCCTCCACACCCTTGCGTGCGGTCCACTGCGGTCGATATGACGTTAGCTTCTCCATGGCCTTGTCGAAATTTACCCGGTAATTGCGTGAGTCGGCGGGAGCATCCTCAGCGAAACGGAGATCCGAGTTCGGGACTACATCGCGTACCATCTCGGCAATCTCACGGATTCGATAGTTCTCGGACGGCACGCCAATGTTGAATGCCTCATTGTGCACCACATCCCGCTCGGCTTTAAGAACCGATAGGAAGGCGAGGGAAATATCTGCGATGTGGACGATAGGCCGCCACGCTCTGCCATCGCTTTTAAGATGCACCTTTCCAGTCGTATAAGCCCATGCGGTGAGGTTGTTAAGCACGAGATCAAAACGAAGTCTGGGAGACACCCCAAAAGCCGTTGCGTTGCGAAGATAGGTTGGCGTGAAATTATCATCAGCAAGTTGACTGATATCACGCTCTGCATAGACCTTTGACTCCCCATAAGGTGTCACAGGGTTGAATGCCGAGGTTTCTCCGAGAATGCCATCTCCGCCCGCACCATAGGTGCTGCATGACGATGCTAGCACAAAACGACAAACGCCCGCTTCTTTCGCACACTTGGCGACCCGCACCGCGCCTCGATAGTTGATATCGAGTGTCAGGTCCCGATCAATGTCGCCGAGCGGATCGTTCGATAATGCAGCCAGATGCAGCACGGCATCAATGCCGTAAAAATCCTCAACTGTGGCATCCCGAACATCCTTCTCGATGTTCGGGACCATCGGCAAGCCGTCTCCAAAAGTGCTGGCACGATAGAGATCGCTATCCATCCCCACAACATCGCACCCCTCCCGTTGAAGCATCGGAGTGAGAACCGTTCCAATATATCCCAAATGTCCTGTCACAAGTACTTTCATGGCCGTATTTTTTGTTATTTCAAGATCAATCATCCCATGTTTTCCAGGGTGGATTTCCCTCCTGCCATAGGTCCTCAAGAAGCACTTTATCCCGCAGTGTGTCCATGCACTGCCAAAACCCCTCATGACGGTAGGCCATCAATTGACCATCGGCTGCGAGACGCTCCATGGGTTCCTTTTCCCACTGTGTGGAATCTCCATCGATGTAATCAAATACTTCCGGTTCCAGCACGAAGAAAGCGCCGTTCACCCAGCCTTCGGCCGCTTGAGGTTTTTCCGAGAACTCCGTCACTCGATCTCCATCAAAGATCATGTGGCCAAAGCGGGCCGCTGGACGAACCGCTGTTACGGTTGCGATCCTGCCATGAGATTGATGGAATTCTAGCAACTTCTGGAGATCAACATTTGAGACTCCGTCGCCCCATGTCAGCATAAAAGGTGAATTCCCAACATAGGGTTTCAAGCGCTTGATCCTTCCCCCCGTTAGCGTGGCGACACCCGTATCGATCAATTCCAGGTTCCAGTCGGGACGTTTATTCCCGTGAGACTCCACCGCTCCGGCGGCCAGATTCACGGTGAGATTGCTTTCCAATGAGCAATAATCGACAAAGTATTTTTTGATGTATTCCCCCTTGTAGCCCAAGGCTACGGTGAAGTCCTTCAAACCATAGTGCTCATAGTGCTTGAGGATGTGCCATAGGATCGGCCGTCCTCCGATTTCCACCATGGGTTTCGGCTTGACCTGGGTCTCTTCGGAAAGACGACTTCCCACACCGCCCGCCAGTATCGCGACTTTCATGTTGAATTCTATGTGTTTTGTTGAAGAACTATGGCTCGGCATTTCCGCTCATCAGTGAGTTAAAAACTTTAAGAAGCTTCGTTGCTGTTATATCCCAGGTGCGCTCCGACAAAACCTTGCAGCGCGCGGCTTGACCCATCGCAGAAGATTTGCCGCGGTCTTGCAGCAAGCCGAGCAAGGCATCGGCCAATGCTCTGGGATCGTTCCGATCCACCAGGATGCCGGTTCTGCCGTCCTCTATGGTTTCAGTCATCGCGCCCGCCCGGGTCGCAACGACAGGCGTGCCGGCGGCCATCGCTTCAATCGGTGGCAATCCGAAACCTTCGTTCCACAGCGACGGGAATGCGAACACATCCGCCTCATAGTAGCCGCGCACCAGTTCCTCGCGGGGGACATTGCCGCGGAATGCGACGCGGTCGCCCAACTCCTCGGGCAGCAGGTTCTTCAGATGGGCGATGTAGTCACCTTGATAGAGCGGAGCTAATTCGGACAATAGCGGATCACCCTGCTGCGGAAACATCTCGTTCAATGGACGGCTGGAATGTGCGCCAAATATGGCCAGACGCGCCGTCGGGAAATGCGGGGCCACAATGCGAAACGCTTCGATAAGAACGTGCACACCTTTTTCCGGGGACACTGCTCCAGCATACATGATTCTGTGGCTCACGGCCTCCGTCTCCGACCGTTGCGGCGATGCTTCGAATTCGATGGTCTCTATTCCGTTTGAGACAGTGAGCGGGGCGGGTTTGATTTCAGGAAAGCACCGGGCCACTTGCTGCGCCACGAAGTCACTGACGGCAGTCACCCGATCCAAATGCCGGAAGCGTCGCGCCAGCAGTCGGTGATTGCATTGAGGATAAAGTTCATGATGGACGTTGAGCACGAGTTTGGCATGCGGATTTCCGCGACGGACGACTGGGATATATTGCGAATTGTGCTGAAAAAAAACGATGTCAAATGCTCCGCGTGCCAGTTCATCTGCGACCTTGCGGCCATATCCCGGATGGACCCACGCCGCTGTCGAGCGGGGGATCGTCATGCCGTCGTTGAATGGCCGGTAGAGCATCGCCAACCGGTTGAATTCGCGCATAAGCAGCAGATCCGGGGCGAATGCTGCAAGCAGTCGGTACCTGACCCCTTGATCCGTGAAATCCTGTGTCGGGCCGCCATCATGGAGCAGCCCAAACACCTGAACCTCTGCTTCTGTCGCGAGTCTTGATGCTATGCCGTAGGTACAGGCACCGACTGAATTCTGGACCGGCGGCATGATTGTATCGCAATACTGATTTACAATGGCGATTTTCATGGCAGCAATGGATTTCGGGTGAGACGACCGAAAAAAATTAATTTAGTGGGTGACATCCCTAAGATCGAGATAATTCCATTGAGGTTAGATAGATTTTTTCCCCGCTTCCGATGGCCTTGGGGGGGAACTTCGTGCGGGGCGACCGATTCCCCGATCCGGGCAGGGTTCCGCGCATCAAGACCCCATCGGCTCAGTCATGAACGTCGTAGCGCCGTGAGCCAAGGCGTATTGGATCGCAGGCGGACTAACCATCGAACCACGATCCGCGCTTACCCACTAAAAGTTTAGTGGCTTCGAACAAAATTCACCATCATTGGCGGCGAATACCTCGTAGTCTCCGGTCATGCAGGCGATGAATTGCCCGTCAGAGACATCGCCAAGGATCGGCCAGGCAGGATCGCCATTGAGTCGGGTCACCTGCGAGCGGTGCGATGCCAGCGCTTGACGCTCTTTATATACCACGCGGCGAACATCGACCCCGTGGGTGAAGGTCTGTCGGGCCGTTCGACCGAGTCCAAATCGAAGTGATCGCCGGAGCGCGTTGTGCATTTGACGATTTGGGCGCAGGGGAAGCGAGACCCAGGGCCATTGGTTCCAGAACCAGACGGGGTATTCAAACACTCGGGTCGGTATGTTCGCGCCACGGATCGCCTCGGTCACGATTGCGTAGGTCTCTTCATGATCGGACGTGCCGTCGAACCGATAAGGCACAAAAACCTCTTCGGGATGAAGCGTTGCGAGGAACGCGGTGACCCGGGAGACTGCCGCTTCTCGTGCGGTGTGCAGCCTTCCGTCGGGGTAATCCAGAAAAGTAATGTGACCCTCGGACACACCGAGGATTCGGGCAGCCTCGATGGCTTCCCCACGGTGAATTCTAACGAGGTCGCCCGAGGGGATGAAACGACGATGTGATGTCGCTCCGTCCGTCATGAAAACAAGATGAACCATAGCTCGCTCCTCGATTTTTCGGGCTATGGTCCCGCCGCAACCCAGCACCTCGTCGTCCGGATGAGGTGCGACGATGACAGCACTCTTACGCAAATCCGGGGACAGCCCGCATGCGAGGCTGCGGTCCAATTTCCACCGCAGGCTTGTGATTTGGGGAAGGTGCATTAGGACAGGAGAGTCGATGACGGACGACTGAAATCAGTGAACACAGGACCCCGGTCTCCGATCTGCGGTTCCGTATGCTTGCAGCAGCCGGTCGGCCGAGCGATCCCGTGAGAAGTGGCTAGCCGCAGCGTGCGCCCTGCTTCGCCCATGCGGCGGGCGAGAGCGGAGTCTGTCAGAACCGCAATGATCGCATCGGCCAATGCCGACGGCTCAGCAGGGTCAACCAAGAGTCCGGTTTCGCCAGGGATGACGGTATGCTGCATCCCGCCGGTACGTGTGGCGACAACTGGTATCTTCAGCATCATTGCCTCGATTACACTGATGCCGAATGACTCGCTCAGAGAGGCATTCACCAGCAGTGCTGCGTTGCGGTAGTGGGCGTGGATCTTGTCATGATCGGTGCACCCTTCGAAGATGATGCGCTTGCCGAGCTCTGGTCGCGCGAGTTTCTCGAGTGCGGTGAGGTAGGAATCCTTGCCACCGGGGCTGCCACTATAATCGTAAAAACGGCGCAGCGCTTGAACTTGCGGAAGATTGCTGAGCCCGACGAGAAATCTCAGTGGGGCGGCCCCCTCATCGCCGACCAAATGAAGTGAGGCATCGGGAATGCGCTGAAGCACGGTATGGAAAGCCGTAATCAGATCATGAATCCCTTTTTCCGGGCGAAAGCCGACCCACGAACAACACACGGTTTCCGACAGGCCGTGCAGCCTGATCTTCCAAGACCACGTCTGTGGAGTTTGGCACCGTCACCAAATTTTCCGCGAATTAAGGAAATGCGTCGGAGATTGTCTTAGTGATGTATTCGCTGCAGCCAATGATCAGGTCGGTCTGGCGGAGACGCGGTTCGATGATTGCGCGCGTGAACTGGGTGAGCCAGTCGCAGTGCATATGCAGTGCAATTCGGACCGTCGGATTGTAGCGGCGAATCACGGGAACAAACTGTGAATAGTTCATCACGTGAACCACGTCACTGCGCAACATGCGGATACGCTTGGCGACCTCACTCGCATACCCCCAATGATACCACGAGCCGCCGGCAGAGTGGTCAGGTCCCGACTCAGAACTGATCTTGCGTATGAATAGCCCGGCAGTGAGGCTGTTCGGTTCACAGCTGAATCGATCAATGTCGGAGTAAAAAGTAGTGGATACCGTCATGGGTCATGGTTACTTCGCGATGAAGTTTGCCATGGTTTCCGAATATGGCGATCTGATGGCCCCGATCCGAACAGTTCTTGGCCGCATGGAAGGTCCACAACGGCATTGATCCTACGCGGACCGGAGGCCACATTGAATCGAAGGGCTGATTGACAAATGCAATTTTCATAATTGCTGGAAATCCGCTTTCAACATGTGATTCGCAAATCAGCGCACGCCTTGCAGTCGTGCCCGCGCATTACGCTACTTCGCGTCCGCGCAACATCGCTCCTGCAGATTGAAGAAACTCCCGGTAGGTTTTGTGGTTGGTTGCCGCGCTTGCTGCCACATATACCGTGACCCCAACGGCAACCGCGACCACTAGTTCGATGCTTTCTGGAACGGATCCGGCTTCTTCAAGAATCGGCATCAGGATACGGACGGCGACGAACATCAGGCCGGCCGCAAATGCCGGCCGAAGCATCGACATGCACAGATTGATCGGAGAGAGATTCAAATACTTCGTTACAAGAATAAACGCTATTAATGATGATGTGATCATGGGTATTAACACTGCATAGCATATTCCTGCTAGTTCATGACGCTGCAATCCGAACAAAAGCGCGAGTTTGGTGGAGTGATGGAGAATGCTCGTGTAGAATAGCGCGTTTGGCTTGCCGATCGCCTGGAAGACCGGGCCGGTGATTGAGGAAATGGCCAACGCCAATCCATAGAAAGTGAGGATGTTGATCAGCGGAATGGTGGGCAGCCATTTCGGACTGAGGAGCACGCTGACTAAGAGCGGGCCGACCGCCAGAATACCAATGGATGCCGGAAACGCGAGAATCGCCACGTGAGCGAGCGCCTTACGAAAGGCGTCGCGGAGGTTCTCGCTATCGTGATTGAGTTTGCTGAATAGCGGAAAGGTCACTCGGTTGACGATGCCGCTGATATTTGCCACCGGAAACATGATTAAAACAAATGCCATCGAATAGACTCCAAGATCCGCCGCGCTGTAGAAGCGGCCGACAAAAAGCTTGTCGATGGCGTCCCCAAAGCCCGATAGCAGGGCGAATGCCCAGATAAACTTTCCGAAATTGAAGAGTTCCCGGGCGAATATCCCATCGAAGATGAAGCGTGGTCTCCACTTGACTGCTCGGAATAGCAGCACCGAAACCACTACTTTCGAGGTGAGATCTCCGACAATAATACTCCATGCCCCCGCGTTGGCGAATGCCATGCAAACTGCCACCACAGTATAAACACATACCTGTGATACCTCACATAGAGACAATGACTTGAACTGCATTCGCTTCAGAAGGTCGAAAGAAGGAACCGTGCTCACGATATCCAGAAGAATTGATAGAAGCAAAACCCGAAGCAATGGCCCTGCCTGGGGAACTTTGAAGTAAGACACGATAAGCGGCGTCGCGGCCGTGGCTGCAACATATAGCGAAACATTGCAGAATGCTCCGATCCAGAATATCGTGTTCGCGGCTCGGCGCTCGTCTTCGGGGTTGGAATAGTGGCGTTGGACATATGCGGTGCCGAAACCGAGCTCACTCAGCATCCGGATGAGTTCCACCGTTACGTTGGTAATCGCGACGAGTCCGAACGCCTCTGGTGCGAGAAGACGCGCTAGGACAAATGTTGAAAGCAATCGTGCCGCACGAGTGGCAATCATCGAAATGGAAGCCCATTTAATGCCGCCACACACTTGGTTTTTCAGGGTCATGGTGATTGTCTGGAATTCCTTCTATGGATCCGCCAGTTTCCGGGACATGCTTTAGATCATTGAGGAGCTATAAAATCGCCTCTAAGTCGTGCGAAGAGTTTGCCATTCACTTCAAGAGACCGCGGAATGTAAACCCTCACCCGCTTCACCCCTTCCTCCGCGACAATTTCATCCGGCAGGATAACCACATCGTCAACTCCGTCATCAGCGATGCTCCACGGCGTCTTAAAATCAACGCTCCACTCGACCTTGATGCTCACGGTTGGATCGACCCCAGCACGATCACTCCTCCGGTAGGTGAAGAGGAGATATTCCGAATTGGTCAGATCCCCGTCTGGATCGGCAAGGACGAGTTGGACCGTGGGTGACAGGTTCAGATCGTTGCGATTATCGGGATCTCCACCAATGATATATTCGATGATGTTTTTGATGCTGTCACCGTCGGTATCGATGGTCGGGTCCGCAGGGAGCGTGTTCTCGGCTAGCCAGTCGCGAAAGTCGCCAACTGGTGCGGGTGCCACCGTGATTTCGAGCGTCGCGTCGTCGAACCTGCCGGCGAGGTCGCTCACCCGGATGGTGAAGCTGTTCGGGCCGACATGGCTGTTATCGGGCGTGCCGGACAGTGTGCCGTCGCTCGCCACGCCCAGCCAGGACGGGCCGGATTGCAGGCTGTAGCTCAGCGTGTCGCCCGCGTCGACGTCGCTGGCGGAACCGGCGACCGTGCCGACGTAGGCGGAGTCCTCGGTCGCGCCGGCTCCGGCGATCGGACCGGCGGTGAAGACCGGATCGTCGTTGGCGTTGACCACCGTGATTTCAAGCGTCGCGTCGGCGAACCTGCCGGCGAGGTCGCTCACCCGGATGGTGAAGCTGTTCGGGCCGACGTGGCTGTTAGCCGGCGTGCCGGACAGTGTGCCGTCGCCCGCCACACCCAGCCATGACGGGCCGGATAGCAGGCTGTAGCTCTGCGCGTCGCCCGCGTCGACGTCCGTCGCAGAACCCGCGACAGTGCCGACATAGGCGGCGTCCTCGGTCGCGCCGGCTCCGGCGATCGGATCGGCGGCGAAGACCGGTGCCTGGTTTGGCTGCCGACTTGTGGAGATGTGAAAGTAATCGATGAGCGCAGTGTGGGCTGCAGTGTGGTTGCCCACGTAGAGACCTGCGGCATGAACGAGCATGTTCAGGGAGAATGGATCCTCAGGGATCCAGCCAGCGCCGTCTGAGGAATGAGCGATCACCCAGGAGTCGCCCGTGCGGGCAACCCGCATATACTTGGTTGTAGCCGTAATGCCCTTGAAAATATGCACGGTCGGAACCGTATTCTCGAAACTGGCAACAAAGAGCTTAGTCGCCCTGCCGTCGTGATGAAATTCAACGCGCAGCAGCCTGTCACCGTCACCCTCGATGATGATGCCCTGCATCTGGTAGCGACTTGTTAAATCCGAGTCAAACTTGGTCCCGATCACAAAATCCTCATCGACCACCCTCTGTGTTACCCTGGCCACATTGTATCCACCGGGCCACCATGTGTCATGATCCGTGTCGGCGGGCAAGGAAAGCGAGAGCTGTGAGCCGGTCATGGCCAGAGTCCCGTCACCCAGAGGATTGACGAAGGTCCAGAGGCCGGTATCCAGCAATGGCGAGTTGAATTCATCAGTCCCGGTGGTGTCGCCGCCCGAAAGGGGGCTGAAAGACGCGGTGATCATTTTGTCTCCATCCATCACAAATGTGGCTGAACTGTCGGATCCACCAAGATCCCCGCTCCATCCGGAAAACGTATGGCCACTCACAGGTTGTGCCTTCGCGGTCACTATCGTTCCATTCGGATAGATAGCTATATCAGGACTGAGAGTGACGGATCCACTCCCCAATACCGAGCTCTTGATTCCATGCACGAACTGGGAGGGAGGAACAATGGTGACATTGCCGAACGTCGCATCGACTTCGTGCGCGACGAGCAGGAGCGATCCACTCGAAAGATCATCGGCATCTTCCTGTCCCTCCAGCAGCCAGGAAATTGGCTCCGGAGTGCCGCTCTCCCAAATTTTGAACCGATAGCGACCGCCCCCATTTCCGGACGGAAGGGATTGCACCCTAGTCCTGGTCATATAAGTGACGTCAAAGCTTAATTGCTTGTATGTTGGGTCCAACAGATGGAGTCCATTTTCACCACCCAGCGAAAGCCGGCCCGAGCCATTGATAAAATACTCATTCCACCAAGTTGCCCCTTGGGGCCGCCAGCCAATCACCGGTTGCCATGGGCCTCCAAGCTGGCCGCCCCAGTCACTATGTCCCCGCCAACGCATGACCAAACCGAGGCCGGGACCAACACTGGTAGGAGATGAAAAACTCGCCGGATCAATGGCGTGGACCGTGACAGGGACGGTGATTTCATAGTCCGTCCAGCCCATATCCCCGATCGCAAGGATGCGGTCGTAGCCCATGTGAAGTGGTCTGACACCCGCCGAAGAGAAGCCCCATTCCCCGTCAACTTCCTGCACCACATCCTGCAGATTCGTAACGGCTCCCCAATCAATCGAATATGACAGCGGCCATGGGGAATTGTTGCCAAAATGAATCGTCACCGTCGTCGTGCTGGTATCGCCAAGTTGGTCCTGCGCGTTGAGCACAACGCTATTGTTGCCTTGATTGAGATTGGTTACATCCAACTCGGCATTGAAGTCGCCCGGGCGCGCCAGACGCCGCGTATCCGGCCCTATGGAGAGACTGCGAAACTGGCCGCCATTCAACGAATAAGTCAGTGAGGCCAGTCCATCAGGGTCTGAAACGGTTCCTAAAAGATTCACCCACCGCTGCGGCACGCCCAGATCGCCGAAGCTTTGAGTTGTGCCCCGCCAGACGTTGATGTTTGGTCCCGCGCCATTGTCAGCATGCAAAATCCCGCATGCGAATGACCAAAGTGCAAGCGCCACCGACAAGTCGGATTTCAATCCAAGCATCTCGGAAAAATCGAAACATATCCGCTTATCGTCAGATTTTCGTGTGGTTATTCTCATACAATTTGGATGTTGTTCAATATCTCTCGATTTGACTCAATTTTAACGCGTAATGCCTCACTGAAACCGGTGTCCACTCTATCTATTATGAATGGAGTTGTTCTGCTTCCTTCGTGACTCTCTATTTTCTATCGGAAACCATCATGGTAAATACATCCAGCCCTATTTACGCATCCTCTTTGATCCGTGATCTGGACTTCAAATCCGCTCCGATTGCATTGAGCAGCGTCCGTTTCCATTCTCCAGCAATAAACCGCCACCGCTTCCATAGCCAAACCGCTATGACTCTAGCGCATGACGCACGGGTCGCGAAAGAAAGCGGAGAAACTCGAACCATCCAGCAATAGTCGGCCAGCATCTTGCTAAAGGAGCAGGAGACCCCGACATGGTTTCGAGGATCAAACCAAGCCGCATATGCTTCGAAATCGGGGACTGCCTCACGATATGCAACTCCGAAAACATACATCGACTGCTTATCATGACGCCTTGAATACAGAAGCAGGTCCTGAAGCTCTATGAAACGTCCCAGGAGGGAGAGATGCGCCAACAGCACGCCGTCTCCGTGGTAGTAGCATCCGATCATGCCGGTTTGAAGCAGTTCGCTTCTGCGGATCAGCCCGAATATCTCATAGCAACGCCCCCCTCCCCGCATCATTTCGGAAAACCGGACGGCGGGATTTGGATCTCCGATACGAAAGGGTGAAGCATACTCTTCATGCTGGTTTCCCGAGGCGTCAATATAGCGAATCCTCGTGGAGGCGAGGACAGCGGTGGCATCCCGATCAAGAGCGTCGACGCAAACGGCCATGTAAGAAGGAGCGATGACATCGTCGTGCGCCATCCATTTGAAATACCGCCCTCTTGCCTCGGCAACCAGAATGTTAAAGTTTCGAGCGGCACCGATGTTTGCAGATTGACGAATGTAACGGATGCGCGGGTCCTGAAGACAAAATTTCCGACAAATGCTTTCGGTCGCATCGGTTGAAGCATTGTCGCTTATTACCAATTCAAAGTCTCGGTATGATTGGAGAAGTATCGAGGTAATCGCCTCGCGCAGGTAGTTTTCACCATTGAATACGGGAATGACGATACTTACTGTAGGAATGCGTGACATACTTGAATAATAACGAGCTGCATGGGCTAGACTTGTCGGCTCGCTCCCTAATTCTGTTGCCGCTGCGGCGTTATATGGGGGATAGGAGAGGACGCGTCCAATGACAGGGAACCCGAGGGCAGCGAATCGAAAGCTTGGACGCGCGGCCACCCGGGCATTCTCCGCCGTAGTGCGTGATGCTTTCGCATCCAAAACATCCATATTCTGGCGCCAAGACGACCCAGAAAACCGGAGTCGCCCAACATTTCCACGGCGCGAACCTCCACTTTCACGTCGGCCAAGGCGCGGCGCACCAACGACCCAACCTTTGGGTCGTCGCAAATCGGCCCGCGGAGAAAGCCCTCGAGCACTCCCTGCCAAGCCCGCGAGTGAACCAGCGGATCGTGCATCGCAAGGACGCCGATACCATGGGTGTCGTTATGTTTTTCAACCAACGGCTCCGAAATGAAGGCCCATGGACCTAACATGGACAGGCGGAAGGCGAGGTCGTGGTCTTCAAGCAGCCGTATTTCCGGCTTGAAGCCACGGACCTTTTCGAAGGCGTCGCGTCGGATGATGACGACCTGATTGAACAGGACGAATCGAGTCGCGATAACCGGAGCCGGATTCATCCAAAATCCTTCCTGCAAATCGCTCATCACATCCGAAAGCTCGAACGAAGTTGTGTCCCCACCCTTGCCATCGGTCAATAAGGCATTGCAGATGCAACAAGGGACCCTTTCGCCGCCCGCAAGCATCAACCGGACCTGCCAGGCGACTTTTGCCGGCTTCCAAGTATCATCCGAGTCGAGGAAGGCGATAAATTCGCCGCTTGCCAGACCTGCCCCCGCATTGCGGGCGACCGATGGCCCGCCGTTTTCCTGATGGATGAAAAGGATGCGGTCGCCGTATTCCTGCAACACTTCCCGCGTCGCGTCAGTTGAACCGTCGTCCACCACAATGATTTCGATGGGACAATACGATTGCTCAAGCACGCTGTCGATCGACCGTCGGACGGTATCCGCCCGGTTGTAGGTCGGGATAACGACTGATACTAAGGGAGGCGCCATCATCGGGAATTAGCGGAGGCGGAGGTGACAACGAAGTCCGGGGTGCATGATGAGTTTTCCCAGAGCCTAGAATTTTTGCAAACAACAGAGAGCCAGCCTTGTAGCGCGAGGGCGGTTCGAAAATCAGCGGGGATCGCCGGACGGGGCACCAGCCGCAGTATGCCACTTCTGGCGGTGCCATTCGGCGTTGGCCTGGGTGATCGCGGCGGGATCGGCGAGGGCCCCGGCGCTGATTTTATCGTCAAATTCCGAAGCCTCCGTGCCGATGCCCCCGGATTCCTGATTCAAATGCACGATCGAGCAGATCGAGCTGATCACTGCGACACTCAGCCAAAAATAAAGCATCGATTGGTCAAAGTAGGCCACCGAGATGCTAGTCACGGCGTGGGAAAACAGGCATGCGCCGAAACACCAGATCATGAAGCTTTGGCTCGGCCACTCCGCCAGCCGCGTGTCGTGGATCTGGCCGACCCAGCGGAAGGCAACAAGCAACATCCAGATCACCAACAGCATCGCCGGCAATCCGGCCGTCACGCCGTGACCAATGTAGTAATTAGTGATATCGGTGTGATGGGGATCTCTTGCGATGCCTTGGTTTGGCATCCAGTGCCGGGTCTCGTCGGTGCCGAAAAGCCACCACTCGGACAGGTGGGAGAAAGTCTGTTCAATCAGGAATGCCCGGTGCCAACCCGTGCTGCCGCCCGAAATATCTATCCGGGAAATCAGGTAATACGGCGGCCTCGCCATCAAGAACATCAGCCCGACATAGAGTGCCACCGCGCCACCGCGCAATGCCTTGAGGCGGTCCTTGAATCGCCACAGCGCCAAGGCTCCGGCACCGGCGAGCAGGCTCATCACGGGACCGCTGGAAGCCGAGGTGAAAACAATGACGACACCCGCTCCAATGCCAGCCATGGCCTCATGTCGATGGCGCTTGAGGATTCCTACGAATAGCGGGATGCAGGTTGCGCCCACGGTGCCGGCCAGGATCGGGTGGCGGAAAGGCCCCTGGGCCCGCAGTTTTCCCTCGCGAATCATGACGTAGTCCGGCACCCCGCCGAAAACCGCGAAACTGTTCCTGCCGGTGACCTTTTCGATCGTCATCTCGATAGCGATCGGCACCATTAGCAGCGCCACGATCCGGATCACGTCGCTGACTTCTTCCAAATCAGCACACCAGATCCGTATCAGGAAATAGATCAGAGTTTGATTGAAAACCAAGCCACAGGCATAGATCGGACCGGCCCGCTCCGGGTCGTGGAAAAAACTCGCGAACACCACCCAGACGCCCCATGCGATCATGAGTTTATCAATGAGATTGAAGCCACCCGGAAGCGACTCGCCCTTCGTGATCACCCGGATGACGCCGACGAGAAGCAGCATTCGGTAAATCGGCAGCGACAGCGGCCCCAGCTCGATTCCCTGCCCAAGCGTCATGTAGGTGCAGCCAAGCAGAAGCGGCACCGGTGCCCATTTGCGCGGCACCGCGAGCAAAGCCGTGGCGCAGATCATGAAGAAGCCCAGAGCTAACGGATTCATCTCGTTTGATTTGGAGCCTCATCCAAGCATTCGCGGCTTCAATTACCCTACTCGGGTCCCGTCTGGAAATACATGGCGGGGATGCCTCGTGCGCCCGGAAAGGTCTGTTCCCCCGTTTGCTCAAGCCAATCGCATTTGGCGAACGTCTTCCGGTGATCATTCTCAGGATGGATGTAGACCATTCTGATCCGTCGGGAATTTGTCATGAGACTGCTTCGAATCTGATCCAAAACCGTCTCCAATGTTTGTGCGCCGAACGGGTTGCAAAACAGAAAGACGGTCCCCTCGGAGTAGTCCTCAGTCGATGCATCCGCCTGCCGGATCTCGATTGGCGGATGGGGCAAGCGGATTTTGGAGGCATTCGTTCGCGCCAGTTCGCTCAAGCGCCTGGAAAGCTCAAGTCCCACGCAACGTTTCACCCCGCACAAGGCCGCCACAAACAGGAGCCGTCCCGCGCCACAGCCGATATCATACACCACATCCTCCGCCTCAAGCCGGGCTGGTCGCAAATAAAGCCAGTTCAAGTAATAGGACTTGGATTCATACCAGAATGAATCGTCATGAACGGAGCCGACTTCAGGGTAATCGCCCTTTCGTGACCCAAGGGTGGAGACCCCGAGAACGGTGTCTCCCAAGACCGCCTCGAAGGCTCGGATCGCACTCTTGATTCGCATGGCGGCAATTCTTTTGTCTATCGAAAGCGAGGTCCAACCGGCCGGCAACCGCCACGGTCCAATCACTTGATCCGGAACGACAAGACTCCGGCAACCACCCGGTCGAGGTCGGCATCTGTCAAATCGTTATAGAAGGGGAGTCGCAACAGACGGTTGCTTACGTCCTCGGTCACGGGACAATCACCGGCCTTGCCACCGAATTCCTTGCCCTTGTCGGACAGGTGGAGCGGCAGGTAGTGAAACGGGCTGGTGATTCCCAGAGCGCAGAGGTGAGAAATCAACGACTGCCGATCCCGGTGGGTGGGCAGCAGTAGATAGAACATGTGGTAAGCCTGCTCGCAGTGCTTCGGAACGATGGGTAGCCGCACGCCATTCCCGGACGCCCATGCTTCCAAGCTCCGTTGATAATGTGTCCAGATTCGCTTCCGTATTTTCTGGATCTGCCGGCTCGTCTCGAACTGGGCATACAGATAAGCCGCCAGCATGTCGGACGGTAGGTAGCTGGATCCGATGTCCACCCAAGTGTATTTGTCCACTTGGCCACGGAAGAAGCGACTTCGGTTAGTCCCTTTCTCCCGGACAATCTCGGCGCGGTTCGCAAATGTCCGGTCATTGATCAGCAGCGCCCCGCCTTCGCCGCAGTTGAAATTCTTGGTTTCGTGAAAGCTCTGCGTCGCCAATGCTCCGAAGGTCCCGAGATGGCGGCCCTTGTATTTTCCGAAAAGCCCGTGCGCGTTGTCTTCCACGACCGGAACTCCGTGACGCCCTGCGATTTCCATAATGGCGTCCATCTCGCAGCCGATTCCGGCGTAGTGGACCGGGATGATCGCCTTGGTCTTCGGGCCAATCAGGCGTTCAACCGCCGATTCATCGAGATTAAGCGTGTCCGCGCGGACATCGCAGAAGACCGGGGTCGCACCGTGAAGAACGAAAGCATTGACCGTTGAGACGAAAGTGAAGGAGGGAAGGATAATCTCGTCCCCGGGGCCGATGCCCAGCAGCAGGGCACACATTTCCAGCGCGTCCGTGCAGGATGTCGTCAGCAAGGCTTTGGCCACGCCCAATTGCTCTTCGAGGAACGCATGGCACTTCTTGGTGAAGGGTCCGTCGCCGCAGGTGTGGGCGTTGGCGATCGCCTGCCGCATATATTCAAACGACTTTTCTGCGGCATACGGCCGGTTGAAATGGATCACGGGCGGAGTGCTCCGTGTCGAAATCGCAGTGGTTGGTGAATGGGCGATCATGGAAGAGCATTGCAGCAATTCGGGGCAGGCAGGGGCAAGGCTGCCAATGGCCGAGTCGGTCCGAAGGTCCGTGATTCAAGTCACCGTCTCTTGGCGCGGATTTCCCGCAGACCCGCCGGCCGTCGCCCGATGCCGATCGACGATCTTGCGGTAGGTATCGAGCATCTTGCGGCCGGCCGACGCCCAAGTCAGCTCGCCCGAAGTCTCCAGAGAAGCCGCCCGCAAACGGGCTAGCAAGGCCCTATCTTCGTGGAGCCGGCTAAAATGGCTGGCGAGGGCCGCGACGTCACCGGTCCGATGCACCAACGCGTTTTTCTCGTGTTCGCAAACCGCGCCGGAGGAATCCGAGACCAAAAGCACGCAGCCAGCCCCTCTGGCATCGTAGGTCACCAAGGCGCTCCCTTCCTCGATGCTTGGCAAAACCATCACGTCGCTCGCCCGCATGACATCGGAAAGGTCCTTGCGGTATCCGAGCAGGCTCACGCTCGGATGGCCTAGCTGGGTTGAGAGTTTTTCGGCGTATCCCGGGATGAAGTCGCCAACAACAAGGAACTTGCCGTCGTGACAGGCGCTGGATTCCAGCCAAGCCTCAAGCGCGTAGTGCAGCCCTTTCCGGGGAGCGCAGCCGGCCGCGAACAACACGGTCAATCCGGGTTTGTCACCGCCTGGCCCGGCGCGCGGATAGCAGGTGCTTGTATCAAAACCATACTGGAATCTCACCAACCTTTCCCGGGAAAACCCGCGGTCCTCGAAGGTTTTCGCTACGAACTCGGACGGGCAGAACAGGTAGTCGGCCACGTCGTATTCCTCTTCCTCACGCCTCAGGTTCTCCGCGTTGAACGCATGGGAATGGCCCGCTGGCATCTCAATCCCGAGCTTCTCACATTCCTTCTCTACCACCTCGAAAGCGAAACGGGTGTGGGCATTGCAACGTTCCAACACGGTCGGAATTCCCAGTTTTTTCGCCATGCGGAGGGTTTCCAAGGATCCCAGGGCAAATCCATGCACGATGTCAAACTCGGCCGCTATTTTGCGGAGCCGCCGGGCCACGATCCGGTCGTGAATCCTGCATGACCCCAAGCGTCCGAAGACTTTGTAGGGAATCCTTAATTTTCCCCGGCTCAGTGTCGGTCGCACTCGGATGCCGGATGGAAACGGCTTGTTGAGGACTCCGGGAAACACCGTCACTTCCGCACCGGCGTCGCGAAGGCCCATCACATGCTGCCAAGCGGCATAACAGATTCCGCCGGCTCCGATCTTATGCGGGAAACTGTATAGGACGCGAAGCGGGCTATCGTTCTCGTTAGCCATCGTATTCGTGAGTGCGGGGTGATCAGGAAAACATCAAATCCGTCCGCAGCCCTCTGCCCGGCTGGGAGCCGGGGTTCTTCTTTAACCCGCACTCCCCAACCGCACCGCTGGCCCGTTGACATCAATCACTGTCCGCGAATTCGAAGCCCTTGGGGTGTCGGCGGTGTTTCAGCGACCAGTCCGTGATTTGACACCGCTTGACTGCCAATCGTCGCAATCAGCGCCATATTGTTAAAACTCGCAAGCGACGCCTGCTCCAGGCGGAACGCGTAGTTCTGAGCGATGAGCACCGCCACGCCGCCATTGACCGACACGGTGACACTGTAGGTTTTTGCCGCGGTATCCACGATCATGCGGACGGAATAGACGTTACCGACAGAATACGGCATATCAACCAAGGCGGCATATCCGCCGCCATTGCGGACATCGATCTTGCCGCTGCTGTTGAAACGGACGATGCAGGCCAAGTCTGCGTAGCCAGTCACCGGGGTGACTCCGCCGAGGCCCACGACCGCATCGATATTGTTAGCCGAGGCGGCCATGTCGAATCCGTAGGTGAAAGCCCCCGTCCGGGGCCCGAACGCGACCGAAGCCCATGATGGCGTGCCCACAACCGCACCGATCAAGTAGTTCCCGGTGGCTATCGAGCTTGAGGCGATGCCGGACTTGACCGCGATTGCTTTAATGGTGGTGGAAGCCGTAACGGACACCGGATTCACGTAAACCGGACTGCTGGTGTTCGGGTCGCTGCCATCGGTGGTGTAGTGGATCGTCGCACCTGAGGTGCCGCTCGTCAGAGTAACCGACTGTGCGCCGGAATAGCCCCCCGGAGCCGGGCCGAAGATCGGCGGCACGGCCGTAAAGGCCAACTCCGCGGTCGTCACCCCACTGGGATCGACGCCAGTCGCATAGGCGACCGCTTTGATCGTCTTTGTGGATGATACTGCGATCGGCCCCGCATAGATCGGATCAGAGGTACCAGGCGTGACCCCATTGAGCGTGTAGCGGATCGTCGCGGAAGGCGTGGTGGTGGAGATTGTCACCGATTGAGGCGTGTCAAAATAGCCGCTTGAAGGTGTGATAGTCGGATTCACCGCGGATTGGGGCGGAGGGGTGATCGTGGCGCTTTGCTTGTGAGCGGCATACATTGCCGCAGTGAATGTCGCACCGTCCCCGGCCAAGGTGTGGAATCGCTCCATATAGGCAAATGCCGCGGGATGATTCCAAACCGACTGCGCGCCCATCAAATAGGCCGCGAGCCACGGACCCATCATTGCCGGCCCAACCACCGAGCGGTAGGTGGCGCTCCAGCTTCGGTTGTCCTGAATAGGCTCCCAGCGATGTCTGATTCCCCATTCCCCCATGCCCACATCTTCCTGCCGGTACTGTAAAAACTCACGTCCATACCAGCTGTCTCCAGGCGGGGCGACCCAGATCACGCGACCGACATCACTCTGCGTCACTATCCATACCTGCGTGTCTTCCTGGAAAATATCAGGGTTACCGGCCATCGCCTTCAATTCCGTGTCATTGAGCATCATCGCGGCGAGCACCAGCGGAAGCTTGCGGCCGCACTTGTGCCCGCCATCATGGTAGAATCCGCCCCCGTGCTTGACGTAGGCGTAGATATCCAGGCCGTTCTGCACCATCTGGATAGCGATGGCCTGCTTGTCGGCAAGCGGTTGATTGGTATTCAGCCATAATCCCACCTGACCGAATTTGGCGGCGGTCTCGCGGCCATATTGCTTGTCACCATCCGCGGTATTGTCTTTAGGCTGGAGGCTGTTTCCAGACCAGATTGGTGCCCATTCGAACCAAGGAAGCGGGGGCACTTGAGCCGCGATCGTGGCTTTGGAAGGAGTCGATGCGACCGCCGTGTAATTCTTGAGCACCGCCCAATTCAACTGGCTGACATTCCATTTCACCGTCCGGTCGGCCCCAAAAATGCTGGGACGAAAGCTGCCAACCGGGGGCGCGCTACCTAGAACCGTGAGCGCGCATACGGTCTTCAAAAAGGTCGGATACGCCCCTCCCTGGCAATTGGCCGATACGAGCACATCATTCACCTGCAGGTTGATCGGGAAAGAAAGGGCGACGTTCTTTGCCGCTTGGTAGCTGACGGCGGAGGAGATTGACGGATGGCTGTCGAAGCCAAAAGCCGTGTTCGGGATCGGATTGGTCATCGAACCATGTTGCACCCCGCTCACACTCTGGGTCGGATTTGGATTGATGTTGGTGATCGTCACCGGTCCGATGACCCACGGCTCGCCGTTCGCGAAGGTCCCAGTAGGACGATCCGACGAAAAGGTCCACGTGATTCCATAATGGGACACCGAACTCGCCGCGGATGCTGGAATCTGCAGCAAGCAACCGAGTGCGATGGTAGGTAAAAGTCGCTTTGTAAAATATATCAACGAGTTCATGGTTTAAGTTTCAAATTATTGATTCAAACCTCCCGGTAATTTGACCGACCGCAAATCTAATTTCAAAAATTCCGGTTTTGACGCCACCCGCCGCAGTGTCAATCGGTGGCAGGGGTTTCAGCGGGATGAACTCTCCGGAGTTTCCCAATTCGCCGCAAAGTCCTCATTTTCAAAGGCTTTCTGGATGCAATCAAGTGGCGGCTCTTCGTGACCGCATCACTCATCGCGCGATGAAACTCGGCAAGGTGCCCCCCCTTGAGCGCCTTGAGAAATTGGAAAATGACACGGGGCGCCAAGAAGGCGACACACTTCGGAAGAGGAAAACACGAAACCGCCAGCAGCACTTGATTCCGCGGCTTGTAAAACACTTGGATTTCGCTTCTCCGCGAGACTTCATCGGCGTGGTGCACGACCTTGAAATCGGGGCGGTAAATGATCGAACCGCCGGCGTCCAGGACCCGTAAAGCAAGCGCCACCTCCTCATAGTGCATATAGAGAATCTCGGGATAAAGACCCGCCTCGATCAAAACTTCCCGTCGGAAGGCGTATGCCGTGCCGCTGAAATAATCCGTCTCGAAGCGGAGATCGCTTCCCCGCGCGCAGGGGACCGGGTGCCACCAGCGCGGGGCGTCATCCGCACGTCCGTCGGTCGAGAGAATCCGCAGCGCGAAACCGCTTGCGTCCGGTGATTCGGCGAAGGCCTGCCTCACCTTTGCCAGCAGGTGATGGTCAGGCACCGTGACATCGCAATCGAAGCCGACCACGAACTCACCGCGAGCGGCGCGAATTCCCCGGTTGCGTGCGACGCAGGGCCCTCCGTTGGAATCATTCACCAGAAGGGACACCTGCGGAAACTCGCGTCGCACCGCCTCAGCGGTGTCATCGGCTGACGCGTCATCCACCACGATCACTTCAAAGTCAGCTCCTTCCTGAGCGCGGACATCCCGCAGCAACTCCAGGACGCGCTCTTTCCTGTTATAGGAAGGAATAACAATGCTGATCATGGGCGGTTCAAAACTCACCTGAGTTCGCTCGATGCCGGGCGGTCATCCAGACCGGGGTATCCTTTGAGCCACTCGTCTCGCCTGCTCCACAGCGTTTGCCACCTCCCGGCCGCTTCCGGCGGGCGACTCAGGGAAGCGAGCGAACTCACTGTCGCGCGCAGTCCCGTGCCTGCCATCAGCAGGAACAAGCCGAGCGCCCTTGGGCCCCCCTTCCAATGGCGCCTCACCAAAGATGCCTTGCCGCGATACAGCAACATCGTCTTGTGAACCGGCGACTCCGAACTCCGGCCCACCTCGTGAATCAACTTGGCGTCCGGACAAATGACCGGGCGGTATCCAAGCGCCCTCGCGCGAAGCGCGAGATCCACATCCTCTCCATACATGAAGTAGCACTCGTCGAGGCCGCCGAGTTCCCGCCAGACAGCGGACGAAGCGAGCAGGAAGCAACCGGTGACAACCCCGACCTCACGCACGCTGTCACGCTGCCACCCCCCCAACGATTCAGGGTCGAGCCAGCGATTCCTCGGAGCCAGGGTAGTGATCCCGAAGGCGAAAAGCGCCATGCTCCAAAGGGTGGGTGCGCCCCAGCACGAGGAGGGCTCCAGGCTGCCGTCAGGCTTGAGGGTCCGCCCGCCGTAGAGTCCGTGGCACGGCTGTTTGCCCGCAAACTCGACAAGCACGTCCACCGCGTTTTCGAGGATCACGGTATCGGGATTGAGCAAGAGCACGTATTCCGCATTCGAGTGATTCACCCCGAGGTTCACGCCCTTCGCAAAACCGAGGTTCTCTCCCGGCAGCACCAGTTCCACTTCCGGGAAACGATTCCGGACAAGCGCCACGGTGCCGTCCCGCGACTTGTTATCCACCACGATGACTTGCTGCGTTACGCTCCTCCTCTGGGCGAACACGCTCGTGAGGCAGGCCTCGATCTGCTCCTCGGAATTATACGTCACGATGACGATGGCGACCTTGGATTTCATACCCTGGCGATTTGACCGGCTTCCTGACGTTGCCCCACGACTCTGGCCGGCACTCCCGCCGCGATGCAGTCGGCCGGCAAATCCCGGGTCACCACCGCTCCGGCACCCACGATGCAGCCGTCGCCCACCGTCACTCCGGCAGTGACCACCACCCCGGCGCCCAACCACACGTCATTGCCGATCCGGATGTCGCGCTCCAGTCTGGGCTGCTCCCGAAACGGAAGCCCGGACACGAATTGATAATCTGAAGCCGTTATGAAAACCCCGGGAGCGAGTGACACATGGTCGCCTATCTCAATGCGGCCCGTCGTATCACCCGCCCACAGGAAACAACGCTCCCCGACATGACAGCCACGGCCCATTCGGATGCGCTCGCCATTCCGCAAGGAAACATTCGGCGCGATCCCGGTGCCCTCACCCGCCTGCAGCCGCCGCCGCGGCCGCACATGGCTGTAACCATAATAATGGATCAACCGGAACAAGTGAACGTAAGAACGTGGATCGCACGCCGATGCGATGGCATTGATCCATGCGGGAATTTTCATGACAGTAACAGGAATTCAAGAGCTCAGCTCTTGCTGGAGAAAATGAAATCACGGATGCCGGACAACAGGCTGTCGCTGGCGAAGCCGCCGATCTTCCGCCCGCTTGCCAGATCATCCAGGCGATCGAGTTTTGCCCGCAGCTCCTGCTCGTCGAACGCCACATTCACGCCGCCAACCTCCATCATCCGGCGGGCGGTGGCAGTCTGGTGCTCGTTGCGGTGCTCCCCGAGACTCGCCTTCTTCGGCATCACCAAAATCGGCTTCCCTTGATACAACGCGGTGAGAATCGTCCCCATCCCCGCGTGCGAAACAATCACACTGGCCGAAGTGAAATATTCCGCAAACTCCTTTGGCGGCAGGAAATGGGCGAACCGCATGTGCCGCGGCTCCCACCCGCCCTCGCCGATCTGGGCGAACACGTCCCGCCGACCGGTCTCGCCGGCCCAATCATCCACCACCCGAACCATCCGGTCGAACGGCAGGTCTGTTCCGACAGTGACGAGTATCATAAAACGCTTCCTAAAAATCGCGGGCCATTCTCACGCGCCAAATGCGCCCATTGCGTCAGCCAAAGGTCGGAAAACGCACCGGCCATGTCGCCGGACATCGAAAGTCCCCCGGCATTAGCCACGCTATCCACCCAAATCACGCGCGCTCCCATCCACTTCCCGAATCTCGCTCCGAAATACCCGGGAGCCGCGCCCGTCGTGATCACGATGTCCGGCCTGACCCGCAAGAGGAGACAGATGATTCCGAGAGCCGAGCGCACCAAGTTGAGCTTACTCCAGCGGTTCGCGTCGTGGATCACGTGGAATTCGGCATCGCCGACATCCGCGCGGCAGCCTCCCCTAACGGTCGCGTAGGTCACGTCACAGCCCGCGAAGGCGGGCCGCAAGCGGAGCAGTTGGACCCAATGTCCTCCGCCGGAAGAAATCGCCAATACTTTCTGGGGAGAGGCCGACATCGCGTTTCCAAGTCAAGATGCTCCCCGGCTGAACAGAACGGCGGGGATGGTTTCCAAGAGGATTTTCAAATCAAGCCACAGCGACCAGTTCTCGACGTATTCGTGATCCATCTCCATCCAGCGGTCGAAGGAGACGTTGTCACGCCCACTGACCTGCCAAATGCAGGTGACGCCCGGCTTGACCGACAGGCGCTTGCGGTAGAGCCACTCGTAGCGCGTCACTTCCTCCGGCAGGGGCGGACGAGGGCCCACAAGGCTCATTTCCCCGCACAGGACATTGAACAACTGGGGCAGCTCGTCGATGCTGGTCCTGCGGAGAAACCTGCCGATCCAAGTGGTGCGGGGGTCCTTCTCGATCTTGAACACCGGACCGTCCCTCTCGTTCAGATGCTGAAGCGCCGATTTGCGCTCCTCGGCGTCAACCACCATGGAGCGGAACTTGTAGAGCTTGAACTGGCGTTGATTCATCCCCACGCGGTTCTGCGCGAATAACACAGGCCCGGAACTTGTCAGCTTGATGAGCACGGTCACCAGAACCAGAAAAGGAAACAGAGCAACCAACGCGGCCAGTGAGACCGTCGCGTCGATCAACCGCTTTGCCAACAGCTGCATCAGCAATTGCTCCCTGAACAAGGTCACGACATACTCATCCTCGAATTCCTCGATGTGCATGCTCTTTAACAAGGCTCCGTCCGCGATCTCCGGCATGAGACGAACCACGATTCCCAAATCGCGGGCGTGTTGCACGATCATCGTGATGTCACTGAAGCGCGCGTCCACGGGGAGGCAGACGACAATCTCGTCAACCCGCTCCGCAATCAGGATTTCCCGCAGGTTTCCGAGAAGACCGAGCACTTTCCATGTTCCGTGCTCCCGCGATTCCCATTCCGCCATAGCCTCTGGATTTTCAGCCACGAATCCATCAATCTTGTACCCGAGTTCCGGCCTCTCATCGATCTTGATGGCCGTTTGGAGGGCACGCTCGCTCGCCCCTATCACAAGCAGGTAGCGGTAATTGTAACCCGAACGCCTGAAACCTAGCAGCAACAGGCGCAGAAGCAGTCGGCTCACGACCCCGACAGCGGTGACCACCGCGAAAAAAATCAGAACATTGAAGATGTTGAGGCTTTTGACCGAGAAGACGGTGCAGATGATCATCAACCAGAACGCGGCGGCTCCTGTTGCCTTCACCAGATTTTTCAACTGGGTATTGAGAGCGACCAGGCGGTCCGCCTTGTAGCGGATGAAGTAGTCGAAAATCCCGATCCATCCGAGGGTAAGGATGAGCATGCCGATCGCGTCTTCAAGGTGGAAGGTCGCGTCGAGGAGGTGGCTCCCCCCCTGCATCACGATTTCAGGGCGGAAGAAGATGATGATTGCGGCCGTGGCGATCAGGACCAGCTGATCGAACAGCCGGAACATGTGGATCAACAACTTATGGCGAAGCCTGATCATGAATTGACGAAAGTTTCAGGGCGGCCATATCACGTGAAGTCCGCTCGCTTGGACCGTGCCCCTGCTTCAATTTACCTGACTTCATGTTCCTCCGATCACCCAGCCGGGGACATGCGCTCGCGTCTTGTTAAAAACACAAGACACATCCGCCCTTCCCTTGACCAGCTCGGAGTAACCCCACTTCAAGGCGTCGCGGCTGGTATTCTCGGCATCCAGAACCAAGATCACCTTATCCATCAGGCCCGCCATGGTGAGCGTGCGGCTGGTCTGGTCGACAGCCGGCATGTCAAAGATGATATAGTCAAATTCGCTGGCCTGCAGCTCGGGCATGAGCTCATAGAGGTGATGGGGCGTGAATGTCGTCAATCCACTATCATCTCTCCGGGCCATGGCACTCGCGTAATAGAGCTTCTGCGGGCTTTTCCTGAAGTTGGAATGATTTGCCACATGCAAGGCCCCGTTGAGCGAATGCCGTGGCACTTCCCCCAGCAACGGGCTGTCTTCCGGGTGATATGAACTCAGGTCGACGAGCAAGACCTTCGCGCCCTTGATCTCCGAAAATGATTTCGCCAGTCCTGCGGCGATGGTCGAGGCGCCGGCACCTTCCGACAAGCCGGTAACAGCCACCAGCTTGGGCTTGTGGGTCACATTGTTGATTTCAAAATTGAAAACGACGCGGTCGCGGATTGCTTCCGAATAGGGCAAAATGAAGTGATTGGCCTTTCTCACGCCACATGTGAAAGAGTCCTGGTTGATAGCAGCCGGAAGCTCCGGGTTCTCGCCCTGTGCGATCCGTGGCTTTCCGGACTCATGGGAAAGCATCAGCCCTCCACGGTTTTTCGCCCGGATGTATGGAATCACCAGCAGAAGGGGCAACTGAAGGCGGGTCTGAATCTCGATGGGCCGTTTGATTCTTGGGTTGAAGAGCAGTTCGATCATGAATGCAAGGCCCACTCCAATCACCATTCCTCCGCCAGCCAGCCCGA
>JBFZFJ010000300.1:0-25312 GCA_041306405.1 Verrucomicrobiales bacterium
CCAATCGCCACAATGATGACGGCGGAGGTATTTCGATAGGTCCACGTTCAGGGCAAGCGCGCCGGGAGTGGCGTAGGTGCTCCCAATCGGGAAGCGGGGGTTCATCAGTTGGTATGGCATAGGATCTCGGGGTTGGTGGTTTATCAGGAATCAATCAGATCGTCGAAGAGGCCGGGGATGAAGGGATTCAGCGCGTCTTGCTCCTGCCGGAAGAACTCGGCTTTCGTCTTGCCCATCTTGCGTCCTTGGGGTGTGTGGCAGTCGTAGGCGTAATCCGGGATCGGGATGTATTCGCCGGATTGTTCGAGTTCGTCGGTGAGCGTTTCCGGATCCAACCCGGCCTGCTGGTCATAGACGAAGTTTTGCAGGTGGTCGGCGTCGCGGCTCTTTTTGGCCATGCAGAGCAGGATCACCGCTTTGGAGATGAAGATGCGGCCCTTTGGCTTCTTCGCCGTGGTGGTCTTGTTGATCTCGGTGTAGCTGTCGTGCAGTGCCTTCACCTCCGCCGTGAGGATGCCCCAGCAGTCCTCCGCGCTCACGGTGAGCAAGCGCCTCCAGACATACTGGCCAAATCCGCTCGCCCAAAGTTCAAGCCCCCAATATCCGGCCAGCTTTGCGTCACCGCGCCGGACCGCCTTCTGCATCGCGCTGGAAACGGCCGGGAAGCTGTAACCGCGCGTGGTGTGTAAGTGATAACTCATCGTCTGCTAGAATGTCAGTTTGACACACGAAGTGAAAGCAGTTTGGGCCACCATTTATCATAGCTTCACGGACTGGCGGCGGGTTGCATCCATCGCCACGCGATCCTGACTCTTGTAGGTTTCAAGGCGGATGTGGGCCTTCCACTTGCGCTTGAGGTATCGCTTCTCGGTGGCGATACGTTCCTCGCTTCGGAACAGGCTGTTGGAGATGAAGCTGGTTTTCGCTCCCTCGTGGCGCATGCGAATGACCAAGAGTTTGATTTTGGCTTTTTCCGAGTGAGAAGAATCGTCTATCGCTTCGTTGAGATTTTGGATTTCCTGGTCGGCAGGTGAGTTTCGATCATTGCCTGAGCAAAGCATGATAGGGGCTCGGAGCATCAAGGGAAAGATATCTTTTCCACCGATCTTGATGCGCGGCAGTATAGTTCAGATTCCCGCAATGATACGTTCGGCAACCCGCAAGCCGGATTCGAGAGCCAGGTTAAGGCGTCCCTTGCCGACCAAGGCATCACCGGCAATGTAGATGCCCTCATCCTCCCCGGACCGGGCGGCGGCAACGTCCGCGCCTGACGATGGGTGGGCATACATCCAGCGTTTTGCTTCGAACCAATCGGGCGTGGAATCCGGCCATCGCAGAAGTTTCGTTGCGTGGCGCCAAGCAGATGCGGCCAAGTCCGTAGCATCTCGCTCGAAGTGATCAGCACTCCACTTTGGGTTCATCTGAACGACAACCACTGTCCAACAGGGCGGCACATGCCCCGGTTTGTCATTCTCGAAGCCCAGCCATGAAATGACATGCTTGCGGTCCGGATTCAGAAGGGCATGAAAATCACCGGGGCGCTGGAATTCCCCGGCAAGTCCAAAACCGAAACAAAACTGCCGGAAGTAAGCTGCGGGTCGAAGCGCTTCGACGATGGGTTCCAGCAAGGACTCTGCGACAGGACTGGCTTCCAGAATGTCAATCGTCTGAGGTCCCGGAGTAGTGAGTAGAATGGAATCGAATGGACCGCGTTTGTTGTCGTCTGCATCCACAAGCAGCCAGGATTTTCCGGGTTTCTCCAGAGCAACCACGCGAGTCCCAAGATGAATCTCCGCACGCGCCCTTGCGGCGAGAAGCTTGCCGAGCGTGCTGATGCCGGAACGATAAGTCCACTTTGCTTCGCGGTTCTGGGCCGGGTCACCCGGATTCAAATTTCCTTCTCCATCAAAGGTCCAGATGTCGCCTTCAATCCGTGCCAAGTCCTCAGTTGGCAGACGCTTCAGAAGCAATTCCTCGATTTCAGGTGAGCCGGATTTCAGATAGTTGGCTCCGGTATCCAGCCAAGTCCCGTGGCAGTATCTCGATGCGGCGCGCCCGCAGAGGCTTGTGCTTTTCTCGAAGATTTCGACAGCAATGTTCTGATTCTTCAAAGCAAAAGCTGCCGCCAAACCCGATGGTCCAGCTCCGATGATGGCAAGTCGTTTCATTTGGCAAGGGAAGGGAAGATCGGGCCTCTGGCGTTAGCTGATACGAGGTCCGAGAAGTGCGGCAAGACAAAGACCACGAATCGTCCAACCAAGCGTGCGCCAAAGATTCGTGCGCACCAGACGTTGGATGGTCCGGGCATCGTATTCCCGGGTGAGCTTGTGATGCAGCGGAACTGAAAAAAGCCAGGTTGAAACCCAAATCAGTGCCAGCACAACGATGCTGGTGCAAAACAACGCCGAACGTTCGCCAAGATAGAGCAGCCATGCGGCGCTGACGACTTCCAACAACATCAGTGGACCCACCACCCAAGTGATGAGCGACATGTGGCGTTCATGGTAGGCGATGAAGTTTTCATGCCCCACGTCTTTGAACAACGGGTAGTGGACGACTTGGATGGTCCAGATCAAGCCAACGAGCGCCCAAGTGACGGCAAAATGAATGATGAGCAGCGTTGTCATGCGTTGTTTGCGGATTTCTTGCGGCGGCAGGCATCGCTGCAATAGCGGACGTTTTCCCAGTCGCGGGCCCACTTCTTGCGCCAGACGAATGGACGCAGGCAATGAAGACAAACTTTTGTCGGAAGGTTTTGTTTTTTCACGCCTTTCACTGCGGTCGGAGCTGGTTTCGCGATGTTTTCAGGATTGCATCCGCAGTTCTCAGACCGGAGATGATGGCACCTTCGATGGATGCGCTCCACAGATGATCCCCGCAAAAGTAAATGCCGGCCTGCTCTCGGAAACCGGGTCCAGTGAATCCGCTGCCGGGTGCCTGAGTGGGGAGTGCTCGCTCGATCCGGTAGGTTCTGAGGTGTCGCCATTCGCGCACCACGCTGCCGAACCATGCCTCGAGTTCAGCCAAGATCTGCGATTCCAGGCCGGCTGGGTCAGCAATCCCCAGGATGCTAACAGAAATCAGTGATTGGCCGGGAGGCGCGTAGTCCGGCGCGAGGTCGGATGGAACGCACACGTTGTTCACCAAACCGGAGCCGGTATCATTGAGGACTATGATCGCCTCACCCAGTGGCGAGCGGGGGGCTGCGAAATACAAACAGGTAACGAATCGCCAAACGGGTTTGCCGGTTCCCTTGTCTGGGAACCAGCGTGCAGCAGTCGATGCATCCGTGGCGACAACCAAGACGTCGCCATCAACTTGCTCACCGGAATCAAGGGTGATGCTTTCCGGTTGGATCTCCGAGACCCGTGCACCGAGGCGGATCGAGCCCGGTGGGAGACGGGAAGCCAGTTGACGGGGAATTTCTCCCATTCCCCTCGCGGGAAGGGTGGCGCTTCCCTGTGAGAACATCTTGAAGGTGAATTCAAACATCCGGCTCGATGTCTGGAGTTCCCGTTCGAGAAAAATGCCTCCGTAAAACGAGCGGAAGAACCCATCGATCATTCTTGGGGAGAATCCCGCACGCTTGAGATAGGCCTGCGTAGTCATGTCATCATGCCCGGCGATTTCTTCGTTACTCTGATGCATTAGGTGCCACTTCAGCGATGCCACGCGCAATTTGTCGATCAACGATCCCACTGGGGCGAGGGCGCTTGTTATGAGGTGACGAGGTTCGCGAAAAACATCCATGACCCGTTTCATTCCTAATTTCTGATAGATCAGCGCGCCCGCTTTGAACGGCCGCAGGTCGAGGCTTGCTTTATCCAGCAGATGTTCAGCTTCCGGGTAGGCATCGAGAAACACCTGGAAACCGCGGTCCAGCAGAAATCCATCGACTTGATCGGTCCGCACCCGGCCACCGATGCCATCGCTGCTTTCGAAGATGATGGGCCGGGCACCGGCTTGATGCAGATGAATGGCGCACGCCAGTCCCGCAAGGCCTCCGCCTACAATCAGCACGTCCTTTGCAGGATCGATCAATGGGCTTCCTTTCGCTGGTTTTGCATTTCCCGGCGGCGCATGGGCATCCGGTCGATCAGGACAAACCATTTGTCGAGATCCAGTGTTCCTGTCTGCCGTGCCTTTTCTCCGCCATCCTTGCCGATGAGAATAAACACCGGTGAGGTAATTTTCGTGGTCAGATTGAATTGTTTGCGAATTGAGGTGGTTTGCTCGGGAGGCAGCCTCAATGCGGCTGGAATCCTGTGTGTTCCTTCTGAGACATCGATAATTTTCAGTTCCCGATCCTGAATTTTTTCACGATGTTTGACCAGTGCGGTCGCCACTTTTCCAGCGGATGGGCCGTCTGGGACGGAGACCACGATCAGGCGGTTCGCGCCACGGTAGGTATCAAGCGGGCCAGCAAATACCGGCTGCGTCAAGAGGGCCGCAAGGATGACAGGTTTCAGAGTCGTCGGGAGTTTCATCGAGGGAATTGAATCACGGGTTGTTGCGTTGGCAATGATGAGTTCCCGTACATGGCCGAGGCGTGGGACTCTCGCACACGCTCCCAGAACTGAAAAAACCCGCCGGTGGCGAACGAACGAAAGCGGAGATCCTCGGGGCGATCCGCCAGAGCGAGGCGGATACCCTGCCCGGCAAGATTCGCCCGCAGTGCCGGCAGTGAATCATCCAACGGCCCGACTTCCGGGCGCATTGCCACGATCTGTTGGAGATTCATGGACTTGGCCCAACGAATGATTGCGTTCACATGGGGCACATGGATTTCCAGAGAAGTGGGGGTCTTCCAAGCCAGTTCGGCACGGGTGACCGCATCTTGAAGCGCATCGCAGAGCCACTGTCTTTTCGCGGGCGGGAACTGATGCCTATTCCAGCTTTCAAGATCGGCTGTCACAGCAATCGCGGCAAAGGATTGCCTCCCCAGCGAAGATGTTTCTACGGCAAGATTCTCCTCGTGAATCCATAGGCCGGTTGCCAGGGATGGATCCGATTGATCAGGTGGGTGGTCCTTGCGAGTGATCGGTGCTTTGACAAGAATTTGCGGTTGGAGTGCTTGCGGATTCTCGAAGGCGGCCAAGCCATCGGAGAGCGAATTGAGAAGTTCGGCAGCAAGGTATTTTTCAAGATTGCTGCGGCGGGCCAGATAGGTTTTCCCGGGAGTCTGCAAGCCGGCGACCCAGCGCCATGACAGCGTATTGGACGCGGGGTCACCATCCAGCAGGTGCCTGTAAAAGAATGCTGCTCCGGACTGCCATGGCAGACGTGCCTGATGCACCCACCAGGCGGCGAACCACATCCTCGCGTGATTGTGCAGATAGCCGGTGGTCACAAGTTCGTTCGAGAAATGGTCGATCACCGGGTTTCCTGTTTGGCATTCCTCAATACGCCGGACGGCTGGATTGTCCTTCATCTCATCAAGATCCTTGAGATAGTCGCTCCATACTTCGGGGCGAAGGGATAGCCACGATTTCCAATAGCGACGCCAATACACCTCTTGAATGAATTTTTCCACCCGGCTGAAGGAGTGGTCCTGTAGCACTGCGGAGACCACTTCGTCCTCAGTAATCAGGCGGTGACGGATCGCCGGAGAAAGTCGGGAAACCGACGGGTGGTCAGGTTTCACGTGATTCCGATCACGGGCGTAAAGTCCGGCGGTCGGAATGAACGCGTCGAGTTTCGCAAGCGCTTCGGCTCGGGAAGAGGGGCAAACCATGAGCAAAAATGCCCGGCAAACATCCAAGCGCAAGGTGGAATCGTTGGAAGAGCGGGCAATCATGGAGCGGATTGCAGGAAACGCATTCTCTTACTGGCTTGCTGCTTGCCCGCGCGCGGAAGCACGCCACATTGGCGCGGCATGGAAAATAAAACCCCTCATATCGTTGTACTTGGCGCGGGATTCGGCGGACTGACATTCTGCCAGGTTTTTCGTAACCCGTGGGCGCGAGTCACGCTGGTGGATCGGCAGAATCATCACCTTTTTCAGCCCTTGTTGTATCAAGTCGCCACGGCCGGTTTGTCTGCGCCCGAAATCGCGCAGCCGGCCCGCTCGATTCTGCGCAATCTGCCAAACGTGAGTGTGCGTCTCGACGAGGTGAGCGGCATCGACCTCGCGGCTCGGCGCGTTCAACTCGCCAGTGGTCCGCTTGAATACGACCACCTCGTCATCGCCCTGGGTGGTGTGACAAGCTACTTCGGACACCCCGAGTGGGAGGAATTCGCGCCGGGCTTGAAATCACTCGACGACGCCCTGCGCATCCGCCGTGAAGTGCTGCTCGCCTTTGAGCGCGCGGAAAACGAACCGAACCGCGCGGAGCACGACCGGTTGCTGACGATTGTGGTCGTGGGAGGAGGAGCGACTGGCTTGGAATTGGCGGGTGCGTTTTCCGAACTCACGCGGCATGTGTTGCGCCGCGATTTCCGCCATATCGATCCCGGCGAGGCGCGTGTCATCCTGCTGGAGGGCGGAGACCGACTGCTTGCGCACATGGCTCCTGAACTGTCGGAGGGCGCGAAGCAGCAGTTGGAGTCCATGGGGGTCGAGGTGCGCCTGCAAGCAAAGGTCAGCAGCATTTCCGAAGGACTCGTGCAACTCGCCGATGGCACGCGCATCGAAGCCGCCAACATCATCTGGGCAGCGGGAGTTTCGGCGAGTCCGCTCACACGCTCGCTCGGTGTCGAGACGGACCGTGCGGGACGCTTGAAAGTAATGCCCGATCTCAGCCTGCCCGGGCATCCCGAAGTCTTTGCGATCGGCGATCTTGCGTTGGTTTTGCAGGCGGATGGAAAACCTGTGCCGGGTGTTTCACCTGCGGCGATTCAGGAAGCTCAGCACGTTGCCAAGCTCATCAGTGATGAACTGGCACCATCGGCACCGGGGAAAGCGCAGCGTCCAGCGTTCAAATACTGGGACAAAGGCACGATGGCCACGATCGGTCGTTCGGCAGCCGTGGCAGAGATTGGCAGCATTCGTTTCAGCGGCTTCATGGCATGGCTGGCGTGGTTGTTTGTGCACCTCATATTTCTCGTCGGATTCCGCAACAAACTGGCCGTGCTGCTCCAGTGGTTTTATTCTTATTGCACGTATCGGCGCGGCGCGCGGATCGTCACAGGCATCAGGCCGCTTCATTCCGAGAACAGTTGAAGAAACGCGGATGTGAACTTCATGTTCGGCAGCGCAGACTCAGCGAACTGCGGTTTGCCGCCGAGTGTCGCATTCAAGCCGAAATTTTTCTGGAATCCCGCCCGACACAGCCCCGAGCAAACTGCCGACCACCGCTCCACGATGGCAGTTGTCGCCACCGACCATTGCATTGGCGGTGATCCCCGCCGCAAAGTCGTCGTGATATTTCCACGCCAGATAGAGCGCGGCGGGCATCGCCTCGGCAATGTAACAGGCCGGGCTGAAATGACGACCTACCACGATGTAGTCCGGTTGCTCGCGCCAAGACTCCGCCTTCGTTCCAGAAAGCCAATCGCCCGCCTCCCGCCGCATTGCGTCGCGAAGCGGAACCCCTTCCGCCACCGCCCACAACAGGCGCACCAAGGTGTCCGCTGCACGCAGCACATTGGGATGGGCATGGGTCAGTCCGACGTGCTGCTTGACGATTCGCCGCAATTCTTCAAGCGGTGCTCCCTCCAGAGCCGCCACCAAGGCCGGTACCTGGGCCAGACCGCCGATGTGTTCGTCACTGATTCCGCATTTCCGCGGCGGCTTGCCTTGAGCGTAACGGGTGAAAAACGCCCGGTGATACTCCTCGACATAGGTGTCGCGATGCCAACCCGGCTCCAGCATCTTTGCGATGTAATACTCCAGCCATGTGTCCGGATCATAGTCGCCGCTTTTCCTCACCAGCGCAAAGAGTTCCGCCGCCAGCTTGAAGTTTAAAGTGTTTTCCCCAGCCTTGAGGAACTGGTGGTAGTGGACATCCCGAATGCCCCAATACTGCGCCTGTTCCCGCAGGATATCTCCCTTCTCGTTGAGCGCCTGATAGCTCGACCTCCACAGGATGCTCCCGGCGTGAGGATTCCGCGGTGCCATGAAGTGATCCACTGTCCCGTAGTCGCGGCGCAGTGCTTCGCGGTCGTAATACCAATGCACCGGCATCGCCAGCGCATCCGCCGCCAACGATCCTCGATAAGCGTTTTGAAATGCAGTCATGGTGAGCCAATTAGTCGTGGATTCTCGTCGCGCAATCAGTGGTTTGATTCGGAGCGGTTTTCAACAAGTCCGGAGGCGTGAAACGCAGCCCGGCAGCCTTCGCACGACGTATGAATGCCGTCACCGCCTGCGGAAGCCAATCTCGAGGGGCAGACTCCTCGCGATTCAGGAATTTCTGCTCGTGAAAAACCACCACCCCCCGCCCGTCGCTTTCCACTTGCTTGACGCACCGCGTCACCAATCCCTCTGCAGTGTGTGATTGGGTTTCGGTGTCGAGGGCGAAAAAACTCAGTGGCAGGATGAGTTTGCCAAGGCCTTCGACAATTTCACGCTGCCGCCTCAGGATGAGGCCGCCAGGAGGACGAAACCAGCACGCTCCTTGGCCGGTCACGGAAGCAATGACGGTATTGGTGCGGGCGATTTCATCTACGATCGCCGGCGTTTGCTGAAAGAGCGGCGGGATGACGGAACCGCGTCATCCCGCAGACCTGCACGCTTCAGTTTCGGCAAAGGCCTCAATTTCCCGCATCCACGCACTTGACCGGCGTGCTCTGCGCTCCAAATTCCGCCATGCCTCACACTTTTCTTCTCATCGGCGGAAATTCCGGGATCGGACTCGCCACTGCACGCCAGATCCGCTCGCAGGGAGATTCGCTCGTCGCCGCTGCTAGAAATCCCGGCCCGCTCGCGGAACTGGGCATCCCAGTCCAGCCCTTCGACGCGACCTCCCCGAGTCCGCTGGACTTGCCGCCGGTCCTCAACGGGCTCATCTATTTCCCCGGCAGCATAACGCTCAAGCCGTTCCACCGCCTGACCCACGCGGATTTTCTTCACGATCTGCAAGTCAACCTGCTCGGTGCCGTGTCCGCCATCCAGTCCGCGTTGCCGGCGCTCAAGGCCGCGCCATCGCCATCGATCATCCTGTTTTCCAGCGTCGCAGTCGCCCAAGGCCTGCCCTTCCACTCCTCCATCGCCGCCGCCAAGGGCGCGGTCGAAGGCTTTGCACTGTCACTGGCGGCCGAACTCGCGCCGAAGATCCGCGTGAATGTGATCGCGCCCTCGCTCACCGACACACCTCTGGCGTCAGCCCTGCTGAATTCGGATGCGAAACGCGAAGCCTCGGCGAAACGCCACCCGCTCCAACAGGTCGGAAACCCGGATGATGTCGCCGCCCTCGTCGCGTTTCTCCTGTCAGACGCAGCGCGCTTCATCACCGGCCAGGTCCTGCGGCCCGACGGCGGGCTTTCCTCGGTCCGCACTTTCTGACCAGCCCATGGAAGCTGCTCTCGTCTATCCCCATCAGTTGTTTGATCCGCATCCTGCCATCGCGCCGGGGCGAATGGTGTTGCTCATCGAAGACCCGCTCATCTTTGGCAACGATCCGCGGTGGCCGATGAATCTCCATGTGGGGAAACTCATGCTGCACCGCGCTTCAATGAAAGCCTTCGATGCGGAACTGCGCGAGCAAGGCCATAGGGTCCGTTACATCGAGACCCCGGAGGGATTGGAAACCGACAGCGCGGCCCTGCTGGAATCAAATCTGCCGAAGTCCATCCGGACGATCCATCTCGCCGATCCGGTGGACAACCTGCTGTTGAAGCGGGTCCGGCGCTTCGCCTCGGCGCGCGGCGTTCCGCTCGTCGTTCATGATTCCCCGGCTTTTCTAACATCGCCGGAGTTCCTCCACCACCACATCGGGCGGCCGAAGAAGCCCTTCATGGCTCGGTTCTACGAGGCCCAGCGCAAGCGCATGGAAATCCTCACCGGACCGGACGGCGAACCCGAGGGCGGCAAATGGTCCTTCGACGCTGAAAACCGCGCCAAACTCCCGAAGACCTATCTCCCGCCGCGGGAACCCGTCACGCCCCCCAACCGCTTCACCCGCGAGGCTGCTGAATATGTGAAACGGCGTTTCCCCAACAATCTCGGCTCCCTGTCATCCTTCAGCTGGCCGGTCACCCGTGTGGCCGCCTCGGCGTGGCTCGACCAGTTCATCGATGAGCGCCTCGAGCACTTCGGTGCCTACGAGGACGCCATTTCCACCCAACACGCCACCATCAACCACTCGGCCATCACGCCGATGCTCAACCTCGGCCTGCTCGACCCGCGCGATGTGATTGACCGCGTTCTCGCCCGCCGCGACCGGATACCGCTCAACTCGCTGGAAGGATTCGTCCGCCAGGTGATCGGCTGGCGTGAGTTCATCCGCGGCATCTATCAGCATCGCGGCACCGCCATCCGGAACACGAACTTCTGGGACTTCGACCGCCCCATGCCCGCTTCGTTTTACGACGGCACCACCGGCATCCAGCCCGTGGACCGCGTGATCCGGCAGGTGCTGGCCGACGGCTGGTGCCACCACATCGAGCGGCTGATGGTGCTTGGCAATTTCATGCTGCTGTGCCGCATCCGGCCCGATGATGTTTACCAATGGTTCATGGAACTCTTCGTCGATGCTTATGACTGGGTGATGGTCCCGAATGTTTATGGCATGTCCCAGTTCGCCGATGGTGGCACCTTCACCACCAAGCCTTACCTGTCAGGGTCCAACTACGTGCTGAAAATGTCAAACGAGGCCAAAGGCCCGTGGTGCGAGATATGGGACGGGTTGTTCTGGACTTTCATCGGCGATCACGCGGAGTTCTTCCTGTCCAACCCGCGTCTGTCGATGATGGCCAGCACCTGGACGAAACTCGCACCCGCCAAACAGGAAACCCACCGCAAGTCCGCGGAGACCTTTCTCGCCACACTCTGATGGAACTGCCGCGCAAACTCGAAATCCTCGCCGATGCCGCGAAATACGACGCGTCCTGCGCCAGCAGCGGCGCGGTCCGCAAGGATTCGCGCGGCTCGGCCGGCGTCGGCTCCACCGGGGGCGCGGGCATCTGCCACTCCTACACCCCGGACGGTCGCTGCGTTTCACTGCTCAAGGTGTTACTCACTAACAACTGCATCTACGACTGCCATTACTGCATCAACCGCCGCTCAAGCAATGTGCAGCGTGCGCGTTTCACTCCGGAGGAAGTGGTGCGCATCACGATCGATTTCTACAAACGCAACTTCATCGAGGGGCTGTTCCTCAGCAGCGGCATCATCCGTAGCGCGGACCACACGATGGAAATGGTCATCGATGTCGCCCGCAAGCTACGCGAGGAACACCACTTCCGCGGCTACATCCACCTCAAGACCATCCCCGAGGCATCGCCCGCACTGATCGAAATGGCCGGCCGTTACGCCGACCGGATCAGCATCAACATCGAGCTGCCCACCGAGCAAAGCATCGCCACGCTCGCCCCCGAGAAAAACCTCGCCCGCACCCAGGATGCGATGGCCCACATCCGCACCAAGATCGACGAACGCTTCGCCGAGAAAACCCAACCGGGCGCACCCAAGCCACCGCCCTTCGCCACCGGCCAAAGCACCCAGATGATCGTCGGTGCCGACGACTCCACAGACTCGGTCATTCTCCAGCGCGCGGACACGCTTTACACCGGCTACAAACTGCGCCGCGTCTATTATTCAGGGTTCAGCCCGATCCCGGAACCTTCCTCGCTGCTGCCAATCAAGCCGCCGCCACTCGTGCGCGAGCACCGCCTCTATCAGGCGGATTGGCTGCTCCGCTTCTACAACTTCAAGGTGGACGAGATCACCACTGCCGCGGCCCCCAACCTCGATCTCGCGCTTGACCCCAAGCTTTCATGGGCCCTGCGCAACCGCGCGTGGTTTCCCGTCGATGTGAACCGCGCCAGCCGCGAGGAACTTCTCCGCATCCCTGGCCTTGGCGTGAGAAACGTGGAGCGAATCCTCAACGCTCGCCGCTTCACCCGCTTGCGCTTGGCGGACCTCGTGTTGCTGCGACTCTCGATGAAAAAGATTATGCCTTTCATCATCACCGCGGACCACACGCCAACCCTGCTCGACCTCGATGGTGACTCGCTCCGCCAGCGTTTTCTTCCTCCGCCCAAGCAGATGGAACTGAATTTCGACAATCCACAACCGACCGTGGCCGATGTGAAGTCCACACTGTCTGGCGAAATCTGATCTGATGCAGCAGCCAATCAATGTTGCCCATGCGCACCATCCTCATCGAACCGACTTTTGAAGCGTGGCGCGATGCCGCGCGGTCTTTGGTGGCGGCAGGTGTGGAACCGGACTCGATTCTGTGGTCGGACGACGCTTCGGAATCTTCGTTGTTTGCCGGAGAATCCACCAGGCCGGATCATGCCGCAGCGCCAAGGGTTTCCGCGGCGTTTCTCGACATGGCACGCAGTGCGTCAGCCCATTGCGACCCGCGGCGGTGGGCGCTTCTCTATCAACTCTTGTGGCGCCACACGCATGGCGGGGTTAAACACTTGCTGCAGCGAACCACTGATCCTGATGTCCGTCTCGCCCAGCAGTGGTGCAAGGCGGTGGGACGGGATATCCACAAGATGCATGCGTTTGTGAGATTCAGCCTGATTGACACGGACGCGCAGACCGGCCGCGAGCAATTCGTCGCCTGGTTCGAGCCAGAGCACCGGATCGTCCGGCTGGCATCGCCATTTTTTGTGAAGCGCTTCCACAGCATGGACTGGTCGATCCTTACCCCATCCGAGTGCGTGCACTGGGACGGCGAGAGGCTCCGTTTCACCCCCGGCCTGCCGGAGAACACCGCGACGGAAGAAGACTCGCTCAACGATCTCTGGCGCACCTATTACCGCAGCATCTTCAACCCCGCACGTCTCAAAGTGAACGCAATGCAGTCAGAGATGCCGAAAAAGTATTGGAAGAACCTGCCCGAGGCCCCGCTCATCCCCGAACTCATTTCGCAAAGCCGCCAGCGCGTGCGAACCATGCTGGAAGCCGATGAGCGCCCGGTAAAGCCCGCGCCCCAAAATGCCTATCTGGATTCCCTGCGCCGATTGAACGAGGAGCAAAGCGGGGATTCGGAATCCAACCCGGCCTGACGGCAAAAATCACGCGGCTGTTTCAAGGTTGACCGTCGCGCCCGTTGCGATAGTTTGCCAAGGGAACGTCATTCTACCGCTCGAAACAGACGTATCTTGATCTCCGTCCGCCTGTTTCCTCAAGACCAACAGCAATTTATCCCGAACGACATGGAAATGATCCCCATCGCCCTGCAGATTCTGGTGGCCCTGACTATCCTGAATGTCTGGATCCTGCGCCGGGGCAGGGTGACGCCGTTCCGCGGAGGTGCGGCGAAGAACATGCGTGAGGAATTTGCCACCTACGGACTGCCCTTCTGGTTCATGTGCGTCATCGGCTCGCTCAAAGTGGCGTTGGCATTGGCCTTGTTGGTGGGCATTTGGATTCCCGGCGTGGCGCAATACGCTGCTACAGGCATGGGATCGCTCATGCTCGGTGCCTTGATCATGCATCTGAAAGTCAAGGACCCGATCCTGAAGGCCTTGCCGTCCATCTCGTTGCTTGCGCTATGTGTCGGCATCCTGCTGCTTTGAATGTTCGGCGTGCTAGAATCCGACCACACACAAGTAGGCATTCAGAGCCATGTAAAACAGCGCAGGCAAGGTCTGCAGCAGGCTGTCCTTGATTTTAATCCGCACGCAGACCCCGGTCAGCATCATCATCGCGAGCCCAGCCGCGGCGGCGCGTCCCATCCATGGCTGGCTCAGACCGGCGAGTAACCCCACTGACGCACTCGATTGCAGTGCGCCAATCAGCGGTCGCCACGCCCCAAGCTGGTAGCGCTTGAACTCGTGCTTCATGTATGGAGAAAAAAAACACGCCGAACCGAATCCAAGGAAGGAGACGGCGGAGAAAATGACCAAGATGTTGTTCAACATGGAAATCATAGGGCATTCTGGTCCCCGCGCACTGTCTCATTCCGCAAAAATCACAATGGGTGCCGGGACTTTGGATTTTGTCATGGGAAAGCGGAAGAGCCCGCATATGAATCATTCCGTGCATGTTCTCGTCACCGGAGCCAACGGCTACATTGGCCTGCGTCTGATTCAGGCGCTTCTGGACGCCGACCATGAAATCACGGCGGTCATCCGTGACCGGCGGCGCTTTCCCGTGGCGAATTTCGGGGCTGACGAAACCCGGCTCCATCTCGTCGAAGCGGATTTCCTCGATGCCGCGACCTTGCGGGATCTCCCGCAGCCGGTCGATGCCGCCTATTACCTGATCCACTCGATGGGCTCTGGCGGCGACTTCGCACGCAAGGAGGAACAGTGCGCGGCGAATTTCTCTGATGCGGCGAAGGCGCACGGCTGGAAAAGAATCATCTATCTGGGTGGACTCGCCGCTGACGAAGGCCCGCTCTCCGAACATCTCTCCTCGCGCCGCAGGGTGGAGGAAATTCTCCGGTCATCCGGTGTGCCGGTGACAGTGCTGAGAGCATCGATCATCGTCGGTTCGGGCTCGGCCTCGTTTGAAATCATCCGCGATCTCGCCGAAAAACTGCCGGTGCTCGTCACGCCGCGCTGGGTGCATACAAACTGCCAACCAATCGCGATCCGCAACGTGCTCGATTACCTCACGGCGCTGCTGGATCACCCGGAAACCGCACATGGCTCCTACGACATCGGCGGGCCGGAAGTGATGAGTTATCTCGACCTGATCAAGGGATACTGCGAGGTGCGGGGATTGAAGCGCATCTTCCTGCCGACCCGGCAGCTCAGTCCGCGGCTGTCATCCGGCTGGTTTTGCCTGCTCACGTCCACCTCGTTTCCGCTGGCGCGCAGCCTTGTGGATTCGCTGACTCATGAAACCGTCTGTCGCGACTCGAAAATCCACAAGATCATCCCGTTGGAATTGTTGACCTACCGCGAGGCGGTCGAGCGGGCCTTGGCGCGCATCGCTCAGAACCACGTGCCTTCCAGTTGGATCGACTCGCTGGCGGCGGGCACGCTTTCACCGCGTTTATTCGATGCGATCAAGGTGCCTGAGCACGGGGTGCTGACGGATTCGCGCGTTGTGCCGCTCAGGGCTCCACGTGATATGGTCGTCTCACGCATCTGGGCGATCGGTGGTGACGCTGGCTGGCCATCGATGAACTGGGCATGGAAGCTGCGCGGCATCGCGGACAAAATGGCGGGCGGCATCGGCATCCGCCGCGGACGCCGGCATCCCAAGGATCTGCATGTCGGCGACGCGCTGGATTTCTGGCGAGTCCTGCTGGCCGATCATGCGAAGGGCCGGCTGATCCTGTATGCCGAAATGAAATTGCCGGGAGAGGCCTGGCTTGAGTTTTCCATCGAGGATCTGCCCGGTGGCGGGCAAGCCCTGCGGCAGACGGCCACCTTCCGACCCCAATGTTTGTTAGGCAGGTTGTATTGGCTGTCAGTGATGCCGTTTCACTGGCTCCTATTCCCGCGGATGGCGCGCAGTCTCGCAACGGGATAGCGTAAGATCTACACGCAAGCCCGTGGGTTGAATCCATCGGCGACGGCTCATCAAGGGGAAAATGGTGTCCTGGGTGGAATCGAGACCGGCAAGAAAATTGACAAATGAGCCCATTCACAACTGACAGGACACTGTCCCAAGCATGGCCACGCCGATACCCAGACGGCCCCATCCCACCCAAGGCCGGGGAACGACATCGATGCAACAGTGCCTTGCTGTGATTTTTCACGAAAACAAAATACTGCCCCGGCTGCGGCTGACGCAAAACATCCCTTGCGCGACCCGCCTCCACTTTTAAATTACCCCGTCATGTCAATCAACTGCCTGCCTGTCTACCTCGCCGAGGACATTCTGCTCCACCCGGAGAAACGTGAGTTCCCACCCTTCGATCTGGTCCGCCTCCTTGGCACCGTTTTCCAGCCGACCATGGGCTGTAGCGTCTGCATCCTGATCGACTTCGACGACCCGGCCTCGTTGATGAAGAATTTCTTATTCCTCGAAAAGGATGGTCTCCCGGTTCAGAAAAAAGCCCATGAAGTCTTTTACCGCGGTTTTCAAGACGGCGCGCTCGACGAACTGGGCCTGCGCGGCGGCGATATGTTCGCTTACAAAATCACCGGTGGCTCGAACCTCGACCTTGCAGACGAAGTATGGGACAGTGCCGGCTGCCAGCTATCGCTCGAAAAGGACATTTATCCTGCATACGATCTGATCCTCTGCATCTCAACTTTTTCCGCCACCGCCCCGCTCACCGCCAAGTGCAAGGTTCACGGCTTCCGTGGTGCCACGTTGCACGGACTCAACGATATTATACTCAACTCTGGCTTGGCCGTCGATTACCACGAAGTCTCGGCCGATGCTGAAAAACTTCGTCTTGCGCTGAACAAAGCCGACGACATCGAAATTGACTTCGCCCTCGAAGACGGTCGCGTCCTTACCGCTTGGCTAGGTCTTGGCGGACAGGAAGCCCAGAAATCCCACGGCCTGTGCCAGGGAAGAAAGCCCGACATCGCCAATTTGCCGGCGGGTGAGGTTTACTTCGTTCCACAGGATGCCCGTGGTCATTTCCCGATGAAATACGAGGACGGGACGCTCGGCGTCCTCACCGTGGCAAACCGCAACATCATCAAGTCCGAATTAATCGAAGGCAACCAGGCGACCATTGATCGCCACAATGCCCGCCTCCAAGACGACCCGATGACCGGCACTCTTGGCGAGCTTGGATTCGGCACCCAAGTCCTGCCTGTCTCCTACGCCGATATTCAGGACGAGAAAGTCCTGGGCACCTGCCACCTCGCAACAGGCCGTGACGACCATCTCGGCGGCGACATCGTCCCTGGGATGTTCAAGAAGCACGAAAACTCGACCCATGACGACATCCTCTTCGCGCCACACAAGACGCCGAATTTCAACCTCAAGCAGGTCCGGATGAAGCGCGGCAAACAGCGGGAGGTCCTGATCGAGAACTTCCGCCCCGCACGCTATCTGATGGACGCGCTTGCCTCCGGCGATTAAAGCGGAAATATGGGCTGGGGAACAATTCCCTTGAACCCGCTGGATTCCGCCATACCTTACAAAGTAACATAGTCATCATGACTTTCACCTCCTCACTGAACCGACATCATGTTTCACAAAATCGATTACCCGTTCCTGATCGGGGCTTTTATCAGTTTCATCACAAGTGTCTCACTTTGGTTCTTAATCAGTCATGATTACGGAATTTTCGTAGGGATCTGGGTGCCGAGCATTCTAAGCCTATGGGTGGGAGTTAGAATCGTCATCCTTTCGGCAGGCATCAAAACCCGTGGAGGCAAATAAGATATGACAACGGTATTTGCGGTTTTCATGATCGGGCTTTTTGTGACGCTTGTGGTCGCGAAGGGGATGATGCAGGCAAGTGATTTTGCCAAACAAGAGCTCAGGAAAATGGACAAGTTGCCAATCGATGACGACGACGGGAATGGTAGTTAGAAATCCGTTTCATCACGCGGGTCGCGTAAACTCCGAGCACGCCGCAATCCGCCATTTGGTTTCTTCGATGACTTTGGCGCAGTCGAATCCGAGCATCGGGAAAGGCAGGCGTTTTTCGATCCGCTCAAGACCCACGCGCACTTGACCGCCGCTGTTGCCCCAGAGCGCCGCCAACTCGGTCCAGCCGCTTTGGTAGTCGGTGAGCGTGAGGCTCCAGAGGAACGCGCCGCTGCTGCTGCCACCTCCGTGCGAAACGGTATCGGCTTTCCCCGGTCGCCATGAAAGCACTCAAATACCTCAGCTTCGTCGGAAAAATCGCCGGACTCGTCTCAGCTCTGAACGTCATCCCGTTCGTGGACCCAAAGATCGGCGTGATCGTTTTCGCCGCTGCCTCGATCCTCAAGGACGCGGTGAACCGCATCGGTGACCTGCTCGACGACGGAAAAGTGAACGCCAGCTTCAAAGGCTGACCGGCACACCATTTTTCGGGGGGCACAAATCCGGGGTTGGGGAAGCCATTTTCCTGCCTCGGATTTTGCGTTGGGTGCCGCATGGAAGCACGTGCCGCTTGCACAAGGGATGGCAATATCCCCTCCCCTCACATGACCATTTCGCGTGAGTTAGGCATCGTTGGCGCGCGGATTGAACAGGCGGTCAGTTTCCCTCCTGTCCAGGCAGCGTGACGATCCTCGCCCGGTGATCCCATTGATAGGCGTTTTTCCACTGTCCCTCCTTCGGCAGGATGCCGAACCACTCGTCAGCTTGATCCTCGGTGGCCAGTTCCCGGTAGTTCTTGAAGATGACCGATGGCGAGTTGCCGGCCTCAAGCGCCACCTGGTCGGCACTCTTCACCGTGGCGATGCGGTAGCTGATGTAAGAGTGGCGCAGCACGTTGCGCGGCCATTCCAGTTTCAAGGCACGGGCAAGCGCGGTCGTCTCCCGGTGCAGCAGTGTGGTGCGAACCACCTTCCCCTTGCGCGGCAGCGGCTCGATCCACGCCCGCAGGTTGTCGGAGATCGGGATGATGCGGCGGGATGCCGTTTTTGCCTGCCCCGCCCGAAGCTCAATGATGCCACGGTCCAAATCGAAGGCGGACCAGCTCAGTCGGTTCAGCTCGGCCATGCGGATGCCAGCGAACGCCCCGATGGCGAGGATGGGAATCAGATGCGGCGGGGCGACGTGCAGGATTTTTTCCATCTGCTTCGGCGTGAACACCGAAACATCGTCGTCATTCTTGATCTTCACCTTCTTGAGTTGCTCCGGAGCCGTCATCTGTTCGGCGGGCAGGCAGTTTTGCGAGCGACCGTAGGAAAACAGCACCTTCACACAGACCAGCATCGAATTGCGCGAACTGGACGACACCTTGAAACCTCGCAGCCAAGCGTCGATGTCCGAGGAGCTCACGCCGAGGATCTCGCCCGGAAAGGCATCGGCGAACCGGTTCAGGATCGTCTTGAGCTGGGACACGTAGGTCTTGCTGGCCCCGTCCTGCTCGCGGGCGACGATGAGTTCCGCCACCAGTTCCGGCACGCTCATGCGCCGGGTGAGCGGCTTGAAGAACTTCCGGTAATCGGTCGCCATGGACGTGAGGGACTCGCTCTCCGCCAACTTGCGGGCTTGGATGTAATCCTCCACGGCGGCGACCAGCGGGAGTTTGAGTTCGCCCAGCAGTTCCACCGCCTTGGCGTAGTTGTCGCGCTCGTGCGGTTTCAGGTCGGTGACATGCTGCATGCCGCTCTGAATTCGCTGCGCCACGAACAGCGCCTCCTTTTTGGCAGCGGCGAGGTCAGGAAACGCTTTGCGAATCCGTTTGCCATCCCGGTAATGGGCGATGAAGTAGCGCTTCCGGCCCTTCGATTCCGACAGGTAAATGGGCACGGACGCCGATCCGAATTTCACCGTGGCAGTGGGTCCAGCCTTTCTGCCGTTCCGAGAAGGGGAGTTCTGGATGCCCTTGTCGTTTGTCACCATTTTGTCACCAGCCGCGTTCATGACGCTGGAAAAGGTGTCAACCTGGACCAAATCCGCCTTCATAACCCCTTGGGGGTGAGGCGTTTAAAAAGAAGTACCCCGGCTTGGATTCGAACCAAGGACCAATTGATTAAGAGTCAACTGCTCTACCAACTGAGCTACCGAGGCGTTATACTTTGCCGCCGCTGCCGCAGCGACGCCGGAGGTTTAGCAAGTCTCGCGGCGAGGGCAACGGTAAAATGTGACGGATTCGCGCATTATCTTCATCGAGACAATGTCATGGACAAACCGGCGCTTTGGGCCAACACAGCCATCGGCCCATGAACCTTTTTCACGAATCCCGCCTCACGCTGCGGCTGGCGCTGCCGCTGATGATCGGGCAGCTCAGCCAGATGCTGATGGGTGTGGTGGACACCCTGATGGTCGGGCACCTGGGGGTGGCGGACTTGGCGGCGCTGACCTTTGCGAACTCGCTGTTTCACGTGCCGTTCGTGTTCGGGATCGGCCTGTTGACGGGGATTTCCGTCTTCACCTCGAACTCGCGCGGGGCGAATGACGCGTCGGGCGCCCGCGGCAGTTGCCGCCACGGGCTGTATCTGGCAACGGCGCTGGGGGCGGTGCTTTTCGGGATTTCCTGGATCGTTTCGATGAACCTCGATTTCTTCGGCCAGCCCGCCGCCGTGGCGGTGCGGACGACGGTGTTTTTTCAAATCATCATGGCCTCGGTAATTCCGGCGCTGGCGTCGATCGCGTTGAAAAACCATGCCGACGCGCTGAATCGCCCGTGGCCGCCGTTCTGGATTTTCCTCGGCGGCGTGGGGCTGAATGTCGGGTTGAACTGGGTGATGATTTACGGCAATTTGGGCTGTCCGGCTCTCGGCTTCGAGGGCGCGGCGTGGGCGACTCTGATTTCCCGGACCGCTATCCTGCTGGCGATGATTGGGTGGCTGGTGCGGGCCAAGGACTTGCGCGAGTGGGTGCCTTACCGCTGGTTCCGCACGCCGGACTTCGGGGATCTCCGGCGCTTGCTGTCGGTCGGGCTGCCGGCGAGCATCCAGATGATTTTTGAGGTTTCCGCGTTCTCGCTGGCCGGGCTGATCATGGGGCGCTTCGGGCCGGACGCGATGGCGGCCCATCAGATCGCGATCACGCTCGCGGCCACCGCGTTCATGATTCCGCTCGGGCTTTCGATGGCGCTCACCGTCCGGATCGGCGAGGCCCATGGCGCGGGCGAAATGAAACGGCTGCGCCCGATCGCGATCTCGGGCTGGTTGCTCAGCGGTGGCTGGTCGCTCGTCGCGGCGGCTTGTTTCCTGATTTTCGGGAAATCCCTTGCCTCGCTTTTCATCGACGCGCCTGCGGTGGTCGCGCTGGCGGCTTCAATGCTGGTGATCGTCGGCGTTTTCCAACTGGTTGACAGTCTTCAGGTGGTGTCATCGGCGATGCTGCGCGGCCTGCATGACGCGCGGGTGCCGGCGGTGATGGGGTTCGCGTCGTATTGGCTCGTGGGACTGCCCGTAGGCGCGGGCTTGGCGTTCGGTCTGGGGCTCGGAGCGACCGGCGTCTGGTGGGGGCTGGCGGCGGGGCTGTTCGTGGCCTGCGTCACCTTGAGCCCGCGTTTGTGGCGGAGCACGGGCAAGGCCAGGCACCCCGCGTGATGGAGTTAGGCGGTCCAATGCGCGCCGTCATCCGCGAATTCCGTCATTCCCTCTACCGATTTCACTTCCGGCGGACTCTCCCCTTGAAAACCCATCCATCCCTGTTTATTCCTCGCCGGGCCTGCGCAGCAGCCTGTTCCTTATCGCCATGAATGCCCTTACCCGTTGCCTCGAAACTTACTGGTCCTCCTCCATCGGGAAAAAGCTCATCGTCGCCATCACCGGCTTGGTTCTGGTCGTTTTCCTGGCGGGCCACCTTACCGGCAACCTCCTGATGTATGTCGGTCGCGAGGCGTTTAACGAATACGCCCATTTCCTCCACACCATGCTTCACGGTGCGGGCGTTTGGATCGCCCGGATCGGCTTGTTGGTGATGCTGGTGCTGCATGTCGCGGCGACCATTTCCCTCACCCGCCAGAACCGCGCCGCCCGCCAGGCCTACGAGCACAAGGCGACGATCCAAGCCTCCAAATCCTCGCGGATCATGATCGTTTCCGGTCTCACCATCCTCGCTTTCGTCGTCTTCCACATCCTCCACTACACCGTCCGGGTGGATGCGGATCTGGCCAAACTCGGAGCCACCGACCCCTTCGGGATGGTCGTCGTCGGCTTCCGTAATCCCCTCGTCGTGCTCTTTTACGTCATCTCCATGACGCTGCTCTGCTCCCACCTCTCCCACGGCGTCGCCTCGATCTTCCAAACGCTCGGCCTGCGTTCTAAGAAAGCGCAGGGGCTCATCCAGCAGTTCTCGCTCGCCCTCAGCCTCGCCATCTGGGCCGGGTTCATCTCCATCCCGATCTCGGTTCTCGCCGGTCTCATCAAGCTCTAACTTCATTGCCCCATGTCCATCGTTCTCGACAGCAAAATCCCGTCCGGCCCGCTTGATCAGAAATGGTCCAAGCACAAGATGGACTCCAAGCTCATCAACCCGGCGAACAAGCGGAAATTCACCGTCATCATCGTCGGCTCCGGCCTCGCCGGTGGTTCCGCCGCCGCCTCGCTTGCGGAGATGGGCTATCAGGTGAAGTGCTTCTGCTACCAAGACAGCCCGCGCCGCGCCCACTCCATCGCCGCGCAGGGCGGCATCAACGCCGCCAAGAACTACCAGAACGACGGCGACTCGGTGCGCCGCCTGTTTTACGACACGATCAAGGGCGGCGACTTCCGCGCTCGCGAAGGCAACGTCTATCGCCTCGCCGAGGTTTCCAACTCCATCATCGACCAGTGCGTCGCCCAGGGCGTGCCCTTCGCCCGCGAATACGGCGGCCTGCTCGACAACCGCTCCTTCGGCGGCTCGCAGGTTTCCCGCACCTTCTACGCCCGCGGCCAGACAGGACAACAGCTCCTGATCGGATGCTATCAGGCACTTGAAAAGGAAATCCACAAGGGCGGCGTGAAGATGTATCCGCGCACCGAGATGCTCGACCTCGTGCTCGTCAACGGCCACGCCAAGGGCATCGTCGTCCGCGACCTCAACACCGGCGCGATCTCGACCCACGCCGCGGACGCGGTCATCCTCGCCACCGGCGGCTACGGCAACGTCTTCTTCCTCTCCACCAACGCGATGGGCTGCAACGTCACCGGGGCCTGGCGCGCCGCCCGCCGCGGAGCGTATTTTGCCAATCCCTGCTACACCCAGATCCACCCGACCTGCATTCCTGTTAGCGGCGACTATCAGTCCAAGCTCACCCTGATGTCCGAGTCGCTCCGCAACGACGGCCGCATCTGGGCTCCCAAATCCAAGGAGATCGCCGCGAAAATCCGCGCCAAACAGCTCAACCCCAACGACGTCCCCGAGGACGACCGCGACTACTTCCTGGAGCGGAAATACCCGTCCTTCGGCAACCTCGCGCCGCGCGACATTTCCTCCCGCGCCGCCAAGGAGGCCTGCGATGAAGGCCGCGGAATCGCCCCGACCGGACTCGGCGTCTATCTGGATTTCCGCGACGCCACCAAGCGCCTCGGCGAGGCCACCATCCGCGCCCGCTACGGCAACCTCTTCCAGATGTACGAGAAAATCGCCGGCGAGGATCCTTACAAGCTGCCGATGATGATCTATCCGGCGGTCCACTACACCATGGGCGGCCTTTGGGTGGACTACAACCTGATGTCCAACGTCCCCGGCCTGCACGTGCTCGGCGAGGCGAATTTCTCCGACCACGGCGCGAACCGCCTGGGAGCCTCAGCCCTGATGCAGGGTCTGGCAGACGGTTATTTCGTCCTGCCCACCACCATCGCCAACTACCTCGTCACCCAGAAACCCGGCAGCGTCACCACCGACATGCCCGAGTTCAAACAGACCGAGGCGGAGACCCGCGAGCGCGTCAACAAGATGCTCGCCATCCAAGGCAAGCGCACGGTGGATTCCTTCCACCGCGAGCTCGGCCTGACCATGTGGGACAAGTGCGGCATGGCCCGCTCCCGCGAGGGACTCACCGAGGCGCTTGAGAAAATCCCGCAGATCCGCGAGGAATTCTGGCAGAACGTCCTCATCCCCGGCTCCGGTGCCAACGCCAACATGGAGCTCGAAAAAGCCGGCCGCGTCGCCGACTTCCTCGAGTTCGGCGAGATCATGTGCCACGACGCGCTTGACCGCGAGGAGTCCTGCGGCGGCCACTTCCGCACCGAGCACCAGTTCTTCGAAAACGACCCCGAGGTCGTCGCCGGCAGCACCCAGGCCGGCGAGGCCAAGCGTGACGACGAGCATTTCTCGCACGTCTCCGCCTGGGAATACAATGGCGAGGGCAAGGCGCCCACGCTGCACAAGGAGTCCCTCGTTTACGAGGAAGTACACGTCTCCATCCGCAGCTACGCGTAAGCGCTAACATCCCGGGCGATGCAAGGCGGTTAAACGAACGACGAAGCCCGGACTACATCACTGGGGCGAACGCGGACGGGTCACACCGGTTGCCGGTGCGGACGCCCTAACGCGGCTTGAATGGAAGGTCGTGCGCGACGGCCACCTCCTTGCAGGTGACCGCGCCGTCCATCACGTTGATTCCACCGGCGAGCGCGGGCTGGCGCTGGCAGGCTTCGGTTAGTCCATGGTTCGCAAGCAGCTCGATGTAGGGGTGGGTTACATTGACGAGCGCCTGGGTGGCGGTCCGCGCGTAGGCGCCGGGCATGTTCGCCACGCAGTAATGGGTGACGCCCTCCTCGACATAGGTCGGATCGTGGTGAGTGGTGGGCCTCGTGGTTTCAGCACAGCCTCCCTGATCGACCGCGATGTCCACGAGCACGCTGCCGGGCCTCATGCAGCGCAGCATTTCCCGGCTGATGAGTCTCGGCGCCTTGGCTCCCGGCACCAGCACCGCGCCGATGAGCAGGTCCACCTTTGGCAGCAACTCCATCAGATGCGTCTCGTTGGAGAAAAGCGTGTGGGCGGAATGCAGCGAAATGTCGAGGAAGCGCATCCGTTCGAGATCCACTTCCAGAATCGTGACATCGGCGCCAAGGCCGGTGGCCATGCGCGCCGCGTTCACCCCGGCGACTCCGCCTTCTTGCCGCGAGCCTGGGCTTGGGCCTTGATGGCGGCCTTGACCGCGTTGAGCCGCTCGGGCCAGACAAAGGCAGGGGCCTTGGAGGGATCGTAGCCGGCGAGATGGCCGTGAAGGCGGGTGGCGGGTTTGGTGTATTTGAATTCGGTGTCCGCGAAGACTTCCCGGCACAGGCCCGCGAGCTTGGGGTCCTATTCCAGCAGCTCGACGCGGGTGTTCACATGGTTGTGGTCGTGATCGTTCTCGCGGTTGTCGTCGAACCACGATTGCACGCCCTCGGCGAAATATTCGCAGTAGTTGACGCTGGCGTATTTGCCTTTCCACAAACCCTCCTTCATGGCCGCGTCGTAGGCCTGCCTGATACGGACGTCGAAGGTGGGATCGACGTTGTTCAATCCGCGCAGGTGGATGTTGTGGGCGAACTCGTGGATCAGGATGTTTTCCTTCTCATAGGGATCTCCGGGATAGCCTAGCATGTTTTCCTCGGCGCAGGTGCAGTAAGGATCGGTGGTGCTGCCGCCGGTGCCGCGGGCGCGGCCGTCCCAGTAATCCTTGCCGGAAAACGTTTCGAAACCGCGCATCGGTTCATCGCCCATGCGGGTGAATTCCGGGAGATCGGTGGTGAACTCATCGCGGGCCATGATGCAGAGGCGCGCGCCGCTGAGGAC
>JBFZFJ010000301.1:0-10545 GCA_041306405.1 Verrucomicrobiales bacterium
GATTGGCATGACGAGTGTGTGCTTAGACGCGCGGCGGATTAACGACAAGCCAGAATCGAGGAAATCCTTGGAGTTGTCCGGCTTGTGGCTTGCCAACCGCCGACTGGCGCGATTGTTTCTCGTTTATCCCGATGAACTCGCCCGAATCAATTGTCTGCAAACCAACGCCTTGGTTTCTCTTCCGCGCGCTGGTGATGCTGCTGATGTTCGGCGTTTTCGCGGTGCTGTTTTACATCGACGGCTCGACCGGGTACCGCAAGAAAAACGAGGTTTACTACCTGCACAAGGCGTTCCAGATCGCGAACGAGGAGTTTTCGAAAATGAATTCCAGCGGCGCGCTCACGCCCGAGGAGTGGAAAAACCATGCGGAGAAACAGTCCGTCGCGTTTCCCGCCGACCGCTCGATCCTGCCTCTCTCGCTCACGCTGCCGATGCCCTGGCCTGAAATTCTCCACGACTACGAGCGGATGAAGCCGCTGCAATGGAACATCTTGTGGCGCGAATACACTCGCGAGCGCGGGCTCGGCGCGTCTCCGTCGGATCACCCTTATGACGCGGGAAAAATCAGGGAGCAGTGGATCGTCTGCGGAATTTGCTCCGCGCTGGCCGGCGTGGCTGCGTTTTTCCTGATCCGCACGCTGGGCCGCTCGATTTCGGCGGACGCCGAGGCGGTCACCTCGCAGCAGGGCAAGCGGGTTCCCTATTCGGATCTCAAGACGCTCGATCTCCGCAAATGGGACACCAAGGGGATCGCCTTCATCGACTACGACGGCGCGTCCGGGAAAGGCCGGATTCGCATCGACGGCCTGACTTACGGCGGCTTCAAAAAGGACAGCGACGAGCCCGCCGAGCGCCTGATGCGCCTGATCCGTTCGCGGTTTTCCGGTGAAATCATCGAATACGCCTCCTTCCCCGACAGCCAACCCAAGGACGACGCCTCCAGTCCTGCCTGATTGGTTTTCGCGAGTCCCGTGCTTTTCCGCTCCCGATTCGTTTTCGAGGTTGCCAAGCCGGGTCCGCAAGCGGTAACCACTCCCAACGCCAACACTCAACAACAGCAACTCATGTCAGACAAAAGTATCGAAGCCCGTGTAAAGGACATCATCGTGGACCAACTTGGCGTCAACGCTGATCAAGTGACCACCGAAGCCAAATTCGTCGAGGACCTCGGCGCCGACTCCCTCGACACCGTCGAGCTCGTCATGGCTTTCGAAGAAGAATTCGACATCGAAGTGCCGGACGAAGAGGCCGAAAAACTTCAAGCCGTCGGCGACGTGGTGACTTACATCACCAGCCAACAAGCCTGATTCCGGTAGGCGAACGCTTTGCGAAAGGGCGGACTCCTCACAGGGTGTCCGCCCTTTTCTTTGCATTACGCCCGATCCGGGTGATTCTCTCCTGCCCATGCACTCTCCGGACGACATCCACTACGCGCTTGAAACGACCAAGGTTCTCCGCGAGCCGGACCGTCGCATCGACACCTTCGGCGAGACGCGGTTCGAATTCCAGCTCATCAGCGAGCTGATGGACCGGACAAACGAAGTCCGTATCCGCACCGGCGAGGTCGAGGCCATGCGCCCCCGCATTCTCCGTCCGTCCGCTTACAACGAGGTCGCGCTTGATGGATTCGATCCATCTGCCAGAGCCCGTTTCGACAAGCTGGTGGACAAGCTCAAAGCCGAAGGCAAGGACCTCGCCTTCCTCCAATACGGTTTCCAGTTCAAGCGCGGCCAGGTCCACGAGGAAATCGTCCACGACAGCATCGACGCCGTCCGCGAGCGCGTGCTCGAAGACATCCGCCGCACCGGCAATCCCGCCCGCGCCGTCATCGAAGGCGTGGATGACGCCTGGGAAATTTCCATCCTCAAGTTTTCTTTCGAGATGATCCTCCGCTCCCACGAAATCAACGCCTTCGATTTCAAGCGCCGCGGCCTCATTTAAGCCCCTCCGTTTTCGCCCATGAGCCTTTGGACGGTTTTCAAACTACTCGCCGCCTTGTGCGTTCTCGCGGTCATGGGTTTCACCGGCATGTTCGCCTATCACGTCGCCGTCAAGCCACTCGGCGGCGTCTTTGAGGAAATCATTCCCCATCCCACCGAAGTCATCGGCACGCAGCCCGACGCCGACTTCGCCAAGATGCTCGATTCCGCCGAGTTGCCAGACATCGACCCCGGCGAAAAGGCGTTTCAAAAAGCCCACGAGCTGCTCGCCCTCGGCAAGCTTGACGAGGCTCGCGAGAAACTAACCGCCATCGTCAACGTCTTCCCCACCTCCTCGTCCGCGCCCGTCGCCCGCCGGATTGTTGGCGAGATGAATCTCGATGAAATCCTCTCCACCACCCACATGGCGGGCAAAAAAAACCACATCGTCAAACGCGGGAACTCGTTCCTCGGCATCGCCGCCGAATACGGCACCTCCCTCGACTCGATCATGCATCTCAATGGCATGATGGAGCTCAAGAATATCCAGCCCGGCGAGGAACTCATCGTCATGCCGCTGAATTTCCGGCTGCTCATCGAACCGCAGCGCAAAGCGCTATCCGTGTGGGACGGTGCCCGTTTCATTCGCGAATACCCGGTCATCCATCTGGATGTTCCGGGCAAGTTGGCGCCCGGAAAAACCACCATCAGCTCGAAACTCGCGGAGTTGAGCGGCCACCAGGTCGCCCCGCAGTCCAAAGACTACCGCGCCGCCGACAAGGTCATCCAGATCGCCAAGCCCTCGCTCCAGATCCGCGGCGCGACCGAGGCCACCGACGCCCTGCCGCACGGCATCATCCTCCTCGCCCACGACATGGAGGAAATCAGCCTGCTCACCCGCGTCGGCAACGAAGTGGAAATCCGCTGAGACCGGCGGGTGAAATTAGCACCTTTCTAGCGGCGTCGAGTATCCCGGACGGCATCTCAAAATCCTTTGCTCTCACCGAGCACGACACCTTTCTGCTCGGGCGGATGGCGGATTGCCACCTCTGTGTTCCCGGCGATCCGGTGGCGGTGAAACTCATGCTCTCCCGCGCCCAGGCGGAACCCCGCGCTATCGAGCACTTCAAACGTGAAATGCAGGTCATCGCCGGACTCAAGCATCCCAACATCGTCCGCTTCCTCGACAGCGGCTCAGACCAAGGCACTTTCTTCTGTAGAACCCGTCCCCATCCGCGACCGCATGCCCGGACTGGAGAAAAACCTCGCCGCCGTCATCGACCAAGCCCTCGTCCGCAATCCCAAAGACCGCTTCTCCGACGCCATGAAACAAAACCGGCGTGTTTCGACCGGCGGGTTGCCGGGCAACTGTTACGCATCCCCGAATGAATGTGCCGATATAAGGGTGAATGCGTCAGGCGATGTTGACTCAAGACTTGAAGCGGGAGGCTTCAGGCACGCTTTCCCTCCTGCCGCGTGGTCAGGCTCACTGCGGCTCGCCGGCGGGGAAGATTTCCTCGATGGAGGATTCGCTTTGGTGGTCCATCCAGCGTTCGAGGGCGGCTTGCAGGGGAGCGAGGACTTCCGGGCGAGTTTGGGCGATGTCGGTCTCGCCGTGCGGGTCGTTGGCGATTTGGAAGAGCCCGAAATGACGGGTGCCGGCAGAGGTGGGGGTGCAGACGAGTTTCCAGTAACGAGTTCGCAGGCAGCGTTGCTTGGCCTCGATGAGGCGGGGGAGGTATTCCTTTTTCAGGACGAACTGATAGTTGTAGTCCGGATCGATGCCGGTGCATTCGTCCATCGGCGGGAGGAAGGGGCGCTCGACGCCTTTGACCTTGAACTGGATGAAGGGAAATCCGGTCTCGCCGTAAAACGGGCGGAAGGCGGGAGTCTCGGTCTGGTGGATCCAGCCGGCGAAACTCTTGCCCTGCCAGGTGGCGGATTTCTGCTGGCCGGTGAGGTCGGCGATGCTGGGGATGACGTCGATGAGCCGCACGGTTTCCGGGATGACCTGCGGCTGCGCGCCGGGAACGTGGACGATCAGCGGGACGTGGTTCGCCTGCAGTCCGCCGTTGAAGGTGAGGCCGTGGCCGAGGGTGACGCCCGGCTCGTAGAGGTCGTCGCCATGGTCGGCGGTGATGACGACGATGGTGTTTTCCGCGAGGCCGTTCGTCTTGAGCGAGGCGAGGATTTTTCCGACGCAGTCGTCGAACTGGCGGGTGCAGCCGTCGTAGAGCGCGCGGATTTGCGCCACTTCATGGGGCGGCAGGGCCTTCCATTTCGACTCGAGGTCGGTGCCGCCGATGAAGGAGTCGATGTCGAAGTCCACCTTGTTGCGGTTGACTCCCTGATAGGCGGGATCGGCGAACATGCTGCGGTAGGGTTCCGCGTTGCCGTAGGGCAGGTGGTTGCAGGAATAGAAGACGTGCCAGAAGAAGGGCTTCTGTTGGCTGGCGGCGGTGGCGAGGCGTTTTTCGACGCGGTCGGTGACGACCTCGGGGGTGACGAATTGGGCGAAGGCTCCGAGCTGGGGGAAAATTTGATAGCCCAGCGCGTTGTCGAAATAGAGTGGGACGACGAAGTGCGCCATGACCACGGCCTGGCTCATGTAGATTTTGAAATTGTCAAAACTCGATACGGACAGGTGCTCCATCCCGAGCGGCATGACTTCGTAGTAACCGGCGCACCAGTCGCCGATGGCGGCGGTGTCGTAGCCGCGCTGGCGGAGCAGGGTGGGGAGGGTTTCGATGCGTTTCTTGGTGGCCTCGACGGTTTCCCGATCCGGATACATCTGGCGGATGCCGTGGCTCTGCGGATATTGGGAGGCCATCAGCTGCACGCCGGATTCCATGGTCGAGGCGATGGAGGTATAGCAGCGCTCGAAATGGGTGGACTTGGCGGCGAGGGCGTCGATCACGGGTGAGACGCCGGCACTGGCGATGCCGTCGCTGCGCTGCGGCTTGTAACCGGCGCATCCGAGGCTCTCGCCGCGCAGGGAATCGGAGCCGATGATGATAACGTTCATCGGCTTGCCGGTTGCGGTGGTTGTGGATTTCACGGCTTCGGCGGGGCGGTTGATGCCCGCGGTGAGCAAGGTGAGTCCGGCGGTCGCGCCTGCCACGGCCCAGCCGCGGCGTCCGTGGCGGTGGATTTGCCAAACCAACGCGATGGCGGCGACGGCGAGGGGAAGCAGGGTGAAGATCACTAACGAACTCGTGGGCCTGACGGCGTCCGGGAAAATTTCCATGATCCGGTAATACCAGTGTCCGAACTCGTCCTTGTTGAGGAAGTAGGGGCGGGTATCCACTAACCGGATGGTGAAATAGCCGTGCACGAGCGCCGTGATGCCAAAGCCGCGAAGCGTGACCGCGCGGCGGCTACGATACTTCGAACGCCGCGTCCACAGGTCGGCGAAGGGCTGGATGAGAACGACGGCGGCGGCGGCGAGCACGACGTAGGCGACGAGCATCTGCAGGTTCTGCCAGACGAGAAACCCGAGATATTTGTCGCGGGCGAGGGCGCTGAACTTGTTCGCCATCTCACCCGAGGCGTGCGCGAGCGTCCACAGGGCGACGCCATACTGGAACGCCAGGAAAAGCGCAGCGCCTAGCAGGAGCTGTGGAAATCCCGCGGCGGGAACCGATGGCGGCTTGTCGTCAGACGAGTTCAAAGCAGGGGTAGCTGGAGTCATTCGGCGGGTGCTTCAAGAGCTCGGATCCGGCGGATCGATGTGGAGCCAGCGGGGGCTCAGCATTTTTTCGATCACCACTCCGCGGCGCGACTGGAGCCCCTCGGGGACGTTGACGCGGAGAATGATGGAGGCCCGTTTTGCCTGGCTCAGGTTCAAGATCTCAAGGATGTCGCGGGAGGCTTGCTCCGATTTTTTGGCGTAACCGAAGAGGGTTTCCTCACTGTCCAGGGCGGTGAGGCGGAAGCAGTTCCAGACGTTGGGGTCGGAGAATTCGTGACTGAAAAACGTGTCCTGCTCGGCGTAAACCCGGAAGTCGAGGGTGGTGCTTTCCGGGCGCTCGGTGACGAAGGTGTCCCATTTCATCGGCTGATAGCAGACCAGGGTTTCCCAGTCGATCCGCGGCTCGCCGGAATCGAGGATTTCGATGAGCAGGTTGCGGGTTCCATGGCTGGCGAGCTCCACCGTCGCCATCCAGAAGTTGCCGTGGGTGCCGAAGGTGACGGGTTGGAGAATCGTGGTCCGGCGGATGCTCTGCGTGGGGATCGGCTTGTCGCCGTAATAGGCGTGCATCAAGGGGGTCACCCGCTCGGGATGGCGGACCTGGCGGGCCAGCTCGCGAATGTCGGTGGTGTCAAAAAATTTCCGGGTGGCGGCCTCGATCCGGGCGATCAGATCGCTGGCCTTCTGGTCTTCCCGCGCGTTGTAATCGACGATGGACTTGGTGGCGAACTGGATTTTTTTGGCTTGGACGTCGGCTTTTTGGATCCCGCTCAAGGACCAGATGACCGCGGCGGCGAGCAGCGTCCCGAAGAGGATGAACCAACCCCAAGGGACGTTTTGACGGTGGAATGAGTCTTTCGCCCAAGCCTGCTCCACCAAATCGGGGTTGGCGTCGGCCTTGTTGATGAGCTCCTCGATGCCAGGCTGGTGGGTGCGGAATTCGACGTCCTCGCGCGCCGGCACACTGAGGCGCTGGCTCACCAAGGCGGCTTCCGGCGCGGCGAGGCGGACGGGTTTTTCCCGCTGCTCGGTTTCTTTATTTGCAAGCCGGATGACGGGTGACAGCTGTTCGGCGGCTTCATCCACCGGCTTCAACTCCAGTTTTTTTGTCTCGCGGGCCATCTGCGACGGAAACAAAGCTGCAAAACTCCATCGACGCAACGCTACACTCACTCTAAATCTCCCGCGCCACCCGTCATGCCCGCACCGCCGCGTATCCTCATCATCACCGCCGCCTTCGGCGAGGGGCACAACAGCGCCGCCCGGAACCTCGCTCTCGCGCTCGACGCCGCCGGCGCGGTCACCCAGGTGAGCGACCCCTGCATGCTCGGCGCTCCTCGCCTGACGGCCATGGTCAACAGCGGCTATCGCTATGTGACGACCCATTTCCCGCAAATCTGGGCGAAAATCTACCGCTCCACCGACCGCTGCGATTTGAGCAAGCAGGACTCGCCGCCCCTGCGGATGGCCCAGTCAGCGCTTGCCGACTTGATCGGGGAATTCCGGCCCGACGCCATCGTCAGCACCTATCCGCTCTATCCGTATTTGCTGACGCGGATCTTCGCCGGCCCCGTGGCGGGGATTCCGGTGTTCGTCGTCGTCACTGATTCCATCGAGATCAACGCCGCCTGGCTGCGCGCGCGGTGCGACCGCTGGCTCGTCACCGACCCCGCCACCCGCGAAATGATGGCGCGCGCCGGACTGCCCGGCGAGAAGGTCATCGACACCGGTTTCCCCGTGCATCCGGCTTTTTCCCGGATCGCGCCCGTCGAATCCGCCGCCGCCTGCGATCCGTTCCGGATTCTCTATTTCCCCACGGCGAAGCTGCCCTTCGTCCGCCGCCACAGCCGGGCGCTGCTCGACGCGTCGCCCGCCGTCCACCTCACCATCGTCCTCGGGCGGAACGTGCGGCTGCTCTACTCCCGCGCGCGGGAAATCCAGAAAGCCTATCCGGGCCGCGTCCGGCTCGTCGGCTGGACCCGCCGCGTCCCGCAACTCCTCAACCAGCACCACCTCGTCGTCGGCAAGGCCGGCGGCGCCACCGTTCATGAGGCCATCGCCGCCCGCTGCCCGATGCTCATCCACCACCTCGTGCCTGGTCAGGAGGAGGGAAATCTCCGGCTCCTTGAAATCATCGGCGGCGGCCACCTCGCCGAGACACCCGCGGCCCTCACCCGCAGCGTGGGCGATCTTCTGTCCGACCACGCCGCCGGCTGGCGCGCCATGAAAAACTCCCTCGCCCGCCACGGCCGCAACGCCGGCGCCATCACCGCTGCCAGATTGATTCTCGACGAAATCTGAAATCCCACTGCATGACCTTCCTCTTCGACATCGGCCGCGTTCTTCTCGACTTCAATTTCGAGGGCTCACTCGCACGCCTGTTTCCCGACGGCGACTCTCACCTCGCCGCGCGGATGGATCGGATGCTCGACCGCAAGGATGAGTTCGAAGCCGGCCGCATCGAGGTGGACGCCTACATCTCCTGGGCCATCGAGGTGATCGGCAGCCCGGTCACGCTGGCCGAATTCCGCCACGCCTGGCAGCAGATTTTCACCCCCAACGAGCCGATGTGGGCCTGCGTCCGCAAGCTGGCCGGCGAGGGCCACCGGCTGATTCTTTTCTCCAACACCAACGGCATCCATTGTCCCTGGGTTTTTGAAGAATTCCCCGAGTTCGACCTGTTCGCCGCCGCCGTGCTCTCCTTCCAGACCGGCTTCATCAAGCCCGAGCCCGAGATTTATCGTCACGCCATCGATACGCACGGCCTCGTCCCCGCAGACACCCTCTACATCGACGACCTCCCGCAAAACATCGCCACCGGCCGCGAGCTCGGCTTCCGTTGCTGGCAATACGACCTCAACGACCACGCCTCCTTCGAGACCTGGCTCGCCGAGAATTTAAAATCCAAAATCTAAAATTCAAAATCTCTTCCTCCATGTCCACCCTCACCATCGCCGGCCGCGAGTTCAGCTCCCGCCTCTTCCTCGGCACCGGCAAGTTTCCCTCCAATGAATCCATGCGAGACGCCCTCGCCGCCAGCGGCACCCAGATCGTCACCGTCGCCCTCCGCCGCGCCGACCTCACCGGCAAGCGCGACCCCTACGCCAACATCCTCGAATTCATCGACTCGGAAAAATACCTGCTCCTTCCCAACACCAGCGGCGCCATGAACGCCGAGGAAGCCGTCCGCCTCGCCCGCCTTGCCGCCGCCGCCGGACTGCCCAAGTGGGTCAAACTCGAAATCCATCCGGATCCCACCTACCTCCTTCCCGACCCCATCGAAACCCTCAAGGCCGCGGAAATCCTCGTCAAGGAAGGCTTCACCGTCCTGCCCTACATCAACGCCGACCCCGTCCTCGCCAAGCGCCTGCAGGAAGCCGGCACCGCCACCGTCATGCCGCTCGGCGCGCCCATCGGCTCCAACCGCGGCGTCGTCACCCGCGACCAGATCCGCATCATTATCGAGCAAGCCATCGTCCCCGTCATCGTCGATGCCGGGCTCGGCGCGCCCAGCCACGCCGCGGAAGCCATGGAACTCGGCGCGGATGCCGTGCTCATCAACACCGCCATCGCCATCGCCAGCGACCCGGTGCGCATGGCCGTCGCCTTCAAGCAAGCCGTCCAGGCCGGCCGCGAAGCCTACGAACTCGGCCTCCCGGAAACCAGCCATCACGCCCACGCCACCAGCCCGCTCACCGGATTTCTCGGGTAGGCTTACGCTTCAACCGCACGCTTGAAGTCACCACCACGCCGGTGCAGATCGATTTGGTCCATTATGGCTACGTCTCCCGCTATAAAGACTCATCCCGGGGGGCTCGATGAAAGGGAAGAACTGGTTGAATATCAGTCCATGCTTGCCTCGCGGTGACAATAATCCCGTCATTATCCGACAGGACCGGCGCTGCGATTCACCCCTTGCTCCTCTTCAGGATGATTTGCGCCTTGCGTTCTTCGCCGGCAGCCGCGGCGGGTGCTTTTCGCCCGGCGGCCGTCGAGTTGACGCGACGCGGTATTTCATTAGATGCCAAGGTATAACTTGCGGTAGTCGGATCTGTCTGATAACGACTCGTTTGCTGTGTGATTGACGGGATTGGCGCACTTGGATTGATGAACAGTATCAAAAAATCATATATTTCTGGAAATATCCTTGAAAGAGAGCTTAACCGCCCGGCTCCCAAGGAGCGCTGGGTCTTGATTTTGGATCTGGACGCGTCGTCAATCCGGGATCTTCTGGAGCCGGTCATGCCGGATGGTTGCGGGGTGCTGACCCATGCGGACCTGGAGGAGCTGCTGAAGGCGGGTGTTCCGTCATCTCCATCATGCCTTTTGCTCGGCGAGGCCCGCCACAATGGCAGAACCGGGCTGGGAGCGCTGGAAGTCCTCGCGGAACTGCGGCGTCGGAACTTGAATCTTCCCGTAGTGGTCCTGGCCAAGCAATGGAATCTTCCGCAAGTCGTTGAGATCATGCGGGCCGGCGCGGCCGGCTTTCTGGCGAGGCCCGTCAATCCGGCGGAATTGCACGATGCCGTCAAGCAGGCTTTGGAGCGGGCGGGCGACGACCACCGCAACGGATTGTCGGCCGCCGATGCCCGCGCCCGGGTTTTCTCCCTCAACCACCGGGAATTGGAAGTCGTGCGCCTGGTGGTCAACGGCAAGCTGAACAAGGAAATCGCCGATCATCTCGATTTGGCCCTGGTCACCGTGAAAGTCTATCGTTCGCGGGCGATGAAGAAGCTGGGCGCGGGAAATCCGGCCGAGATGGTGAATATCGCCAACCTCGGCGGTCTCGATTTCGAGCCGGCCCCCAGACGCCTCAGCTAGGCGGTGGTGGCGCCCGGCCCGCCGGTTCGCGGCATGGCGGGGGGGTTGACAAGTGAGTCGATTTGTCATGCATTGGCCGCATGAGCCGGCAAACGGATAGGGACGGGGGCGGGC
>JBFZFJ010000302.1:0-7382 GCA_041306405.1 Verrucomicrobiales bacterium
CGCCAGTTTGAAGCGGGCACCTTCGTCAACCGCTTGAAAAAAGCGGCGGGCGAGCAAAACGGAATCGCCAGTTCGCTCATCGACGCCTACGAGCGGATTCTCGGCATCAAGGCCTCGAAACTCGATCCTTCCGACCTGCGCCGCCTTAACGAGTCGATCAGCCAGCAAGGGAAAACCGCCTCGGACGTGCGTTGGCTGCAGGAAGACCTCGGCAACTATTTCGCCCGCACCAAGACGGATTCGTTCAAGCAGATCCTGGATGAAATGAAGGCGTCGCAGATCGACAGCGGCCTGGAGGAAGTCCGGTCGGTTCTGAGTTCCAACCACTCGTTCATCGCCACCGAGCAGTCGAAAAAATGGGCCGACAAACTCACCGAATGGGCGAAGAAGCTCGAAGGTGAGAAAGAAAAGGGCGGCCCGGGCGGCGGCGGTGGCAGCGGCCAGAGCCCCGAGGATGAAGACTTTGAGTTCATGCTGCGGGTGATGAAACTGGTCCAACAGGAACAAGACCTGCGGGCGCAAACCCGCGCGCTCGAACAACTCCGCCGCGGTAACCCGACACCAGAACCATGAACCGCCTCATTCAAATTTCCAGCATTCTGTTACTGGCCCCGCTGACGGCTCTCGCCGACGCGCAGGCGAAGCATCGCGAAGGCTCCAGCCAGGTGGCGGACAAGCAGGACGAGCTTTCCGCGGACGTCCAGCAGCTTGCCATCGAGCAAACCGTGCCGAAGGTCATCGAACTGCTCAACGAAGTGGAAAAGATCATGGACGAAGCCACCGACCAGCTCGCGGAAGCCGACACCGGCGGCACCACGCTCGCCGCGCAAACCGAGATCATCGAGAAAATCCACGAGGCGGCCAAGGAGAAGCAAAAGCAGCAGGGCAGCGGCCAGTCCGGCAGCGCCATGATGGACATGATGGAGCGCATGATGGGCAAAAATCCCGACGGCGAAGGCAAGGGCAAAGGCAAGGGGGACAAACCCGGCGACAAGGGCGGCGAAGGCATGACCGGCTTGTCCGATGCCGCCAGCGAACCCGGCGGCGGCGAGACCCGCGGCAAAAGCGAGGCCCGCCGGGTGCCCAAAGCCAGCGGCGGCGCGGGCCGCGTGCTGCCCGAGGAATTCAGCAAAGCACTCGATGCCTACAACCGCGGAGTGGAACAAAAGACCAAGTGAAAACCACCATGATGAATTTCCTGTCAGTCGGAATGACGGCTTTGCTCGCAGCCTGCGGGTTTTCCATGGTCGCAAACTCGCAGGACCTGCCGGTCCGCCAGGATGACACGATTCCGGCGCAGGCCGAGTTGATCTACGAGCGGGGCCTCCAATACCTGGCCAAATCCCAGAACGAAAAAGGCAACTGGAACGACAGCGTCGGCACCGAGCCGGGAGTCGTCGGCTTGTGCGTGGCGGCCTTCCTCGCCCACGGCGAAGATTCTAACAGCGGTCTTTATTCCAAGAACATCCGCGCGGGCATCGACTACATCCTTTCCCAACAGAACGAGAAGAACGGCTACATCGGCTCGAGCATGTATAACCACGCGTTCGCCACCAAGGCGCTCGCGGAATCCTACGGGGTTCTCGACAACCCCAAGATCGCCCCGGCGCTGGAGAAAGCGGTCGAGCTGATCGTCAGTTCGCAGAAGAAAAACCGCTTCGGGGCGTGGCGCTACACTCCGGAAAGCCGCGACGCTGACACGACGGTGACCGGCTGCCAGATGGTCACCCTGTTCGCCGCGCGCAACGCCGGCGTCGCGGTGCCCGAGGAGGCGATCAAGAAGGGCCTCGCCTATCTCTCCACCTGCCGCGGCCGGGACGGCGACTACGGCTACACCTCGGCCTCGGGCGGCAAGCCCACGCTCACGGCCATCGGCTCGCTCTGCCTTTCCCTGGCCAAGGAGCGCGATTCAAAGGGCTATCAGGCGAGCCTCGCCTACCTGAAAAAGAACATCGATTTCCGGGACCGCTACTATCCGTTCTACTTCGAGTATTACATGTCCCAGGCCCTGTTCCACGCGGACGAAGCCACGTGGAGGGAATGGAACGCCCGCAACATCCGCTATCTTTCCACCATCCAGTCGCCGGACGGATCGTTCCCCGGAAACCAAGGCACCTCGTTCAACACGGCCGGCGCGCTTTTGTCGCTGGCCCTCAACTACCGCTTCCTACCCATCTACGAAAAATGATCCACAAACTCGCGATCTCCTGGGTTTACGGCGTGATGGTTCTGGCGGCAGCCGAATCACCCGACCTGTTGCGTTTTTCTAACGGTGACCAGCTCCACGGCACGTTCCAAGGTTTCAAGGAAGGCTCCCAAGCCATCTGGCGGAGCGACGACGCCGCCGCGCCCGTGGATTTCAAAACCGACAGAATCCGCCACGTCGTCCTACGCGGCGGCAGGCCTTTGAAGTCGCTGACATCGCTGTCCCACGTCGCGCTGGTCAACGGCGACCGAGTCCCGGGGACGATCACCGGACTGGACGACGAGGCAATCACTTTGGACACCCCGTATGCCGGGTCGGTAAGGATTCCGCGCGAGCAGGTGGCGATGTTCGCGCCGAGTCCGTTAGGCGGGCGCGTTCATTATCACGGGCCCTTTGTCGAAGATGAATGGAAGATGGCGAACGCCTCGTTGCCGGACGGCATGCCGCCGGACTCCGGCGCGGAGGACGCCAAGGAGAAGGACAAGGACGAGCCGGGACGCTGGGCTTTTTCCGGGTCCGCCTGGTATTGGCCGGGCAAGCTTTCCGGCACCGCGCTGCTGCGTGAAAGCGCGATGCCGGACCGCTCGATCCTGCGCTTCGACCTGGCGTGGAAAAACCGGCTGGCGATGGCGATCGGGTTTCACGCCGATTTCGCGAAAGCCAAACCGCAGGATCCGGCGGACAAGGAGCAGGCAATCCCGCAGGCCCGCGTCCGGAGATTGTCCTCCGGCGACTCGACGGTTTTCCCGCTGCTGTTTGGTAACAGCTATGTCCTGCAGATTTTCTCCACCCACCTGATGCTCTTCCGGACCACCGTGGACGAGAAAGGCGAGCCCGTCGTCGAGCGGGTGCAGATCAACGGCAACTCGATCCGGTTGGGGGACACCGGCAAGGCGCAGGTGGAAATCCGCAGCAACCGCCTGACCGGGCAGATCTCGCTTTTCATCAATGACGAGTTCGTCGTCAATTGGAGCGAGGGCGGGACGATTCCCGAGGACCAGGCCCGCTATGCGGGGAAGGGCGGAGGCTTCGGCTTCGTGGTACAGAACGAGGACGCGCCGGTGAAGATTTCCGACGTCATGGTCGCGGAATGGAACGGGATGCCGGACTCGGCGCGCAGCCTTCAAACGGACGAGCAGGACATCGTTCTGCTCGCCAACGGCACCGACCGCTTCTCCGGAAAAGTGGAATCCCTCAAGGACGGGAAGATCCGCCTTCAGGGGAAATACGGCCAATTCCTGTTTGAAATCGACGACATTGCCGAGATCCGATTCGCCCGCGGCCGTCTGGCGAAGGAGACCGATCCGGCGCCGGATTCGCTGACGGTCCGGCTCAGCCCGATCGGCCAGGTGTCAGGCCGCCCGCTCGCGGGAAGCGCGTCCTCGATCCGGATCCTCAATCCGGTCTGCGGCGAAATGAACTTCAACTTGGAATCCGCGGTCATGCTGGATTTCAAACCTTCCAACAACGTGATCGATGACTGGGACGCGGAATTCTAACATAAAAGCCTGGCTGGGTCTTGTCCTCGCTGGCGGCAGCCTCGGCCTGCTGCGCGCGGACAATCTGCTCCTGGCGGATGACGCGCGCCTCACCGGCACGGTCCGCGCGATCAACGAGGCGGGCGTGGTCGAGCTGGCAACGGAGCTTTCCCCTGAGCCGTTGCTGCTGAAGGCCGGCGCGGTCGAGAAGGTCGAATTCAGCGTTCCGGAATCGGCGGCGGTCCCGGCGGGCACCTTGATCGAGCTGGCCAATGGTGACCTGCTTCCGGCCGCCGTCGAGAGTCTGGATGACAAGAACCTCCACGTGGTCACGGCGGACGCGGGGCGCCTGAGCATTCCCCGGACGGCTTTGAAATCGATGCAGCTCGGCGTGCGCAAACAGAAAGTCGTTTACCGCGGCCCGACGAATTCCGAGGAGTGGGGCTTGTACGCGGAGCGGGCGAAGAACTGGCAGTTTGCGAACAACGCGCTCACCGCCAACGGTCCGTCCCAGGCTGCCAGGGATTTCGACGCTCCGCCGCAGTTCGTCCTCAAGTTCACCCTGAAGTGGCAGGCGAACCCGATGTTCAAAATTTGCTTCGCCGATCCGCTGACGCCCAAGGAGGAGCTGGTGGACCGCTATTTCATGCAATACGGCAGCGCGGGGCTGGAGATCAAACGCGAATCGAGCAAGGGCAAGCGCTATCAGACGGTGATCCAGCTGCCGCGCAGCCCGGATCAATTTCCCTCCAATGAGCTTGCGGTGGAAATCCGGGTGGACCGCAAAAGCTCGCGGCTCCACCTGCTTCTCAATGGCGAGCCCGAGGGTGCCGGGGTCGATCCGGTCGGGGACCCGCCGCAAGGAAACGGCGTGGTCTTGGTCAGTAACTCGCCGGCAGGACCCGTTCAGGAAATCCGCGGGATCGAGATTCTCGAACTCGACAACGTGGGAACGCGCCATCGCACCGAAGAGCGCGGCGACGCCAAGACCGACAGTCTGATCAGCCGCGACGAGGACCGCTGGGGCGGACGTTTGGTCGGCATTCGCAAGGGGCCGGAAGGAGCGGTTTTCTCCTTCAAGAGCGATTTCCAGGAAGAGCCGCTGGAGCTCGCGGAAGCCGATGTATCCACGGTGTTTTTCGCCAAGCCGGCGCAAACCGACGCCCCCGCGCCGGTCCATCAGTTCGTCCTGCGCCTCCGTGGGGAAGGCTCCCTCCGCGTGTCTTCCTGCGCGTTCTCGGCGGACGACGTCTCCGCGCGGCATCCGCTGCTCGGCCCGTTGCAAATCCGCCGCGCGGGAGTCTCCGGCCTGGAGCGACTGGATTCCAAACCCGAAGTGAAATCAAAGGAATGAAGCTCGTCCCGCCACTCGTGATTTTCGCCGCCGCTTTCACGCTCGCTTCGACCGCGGACGAGGTGAAATCGACCGTGCGGTTTTCCAATAACGACCAGCTGACCGGCAGCATGGAGTCGCTCACGACGGAGCGCTTGGTTTGGAAATCCCCGATCCTGGAAAAGCCAACCCCGTTCTTTCTCAAGGACGTCCTTGATCTCACGCTGGCAGGAGTATCGCCCGAGTCGGTGGCGAGGCACGAGGCGACTGTCACCCTGACCCGCGGCGAGGTGATTCGCGGGCAGCTCGCATCGGTGAGCGACGAGGCCGTCGAGCTGGACACCTGGTTTGCGGGCCGCATGAAATTCAACCGTCTCAACATCGCCGACATCAAGATTTCCGAGCGGCCGGATTTCATCTATCGGGGACCCACCGGACTCGACGGTTGGAAGCAATCCGGAGACAAGCCGGCATGGACTTTCCAGAACTCCCGCTTCCGCTCGGTGGCTGCCGGAAGCATCGCGCGGAACGTGGATTTGCCCGACGAGTGCGCGATTGCTTTCGATGCCGCGTGGCGTGGCTCGTTCGCGCTGAAGCTGGTATTCTTCTCGGATGATTTGGCGACCGACCATCCCGCGAGCGGCTACGAACTGGCGATCCAGTCGCGCTCGGTGTATCTGCGGAGCTGCAAGACGCAGAAGTTTCTCGGTCACACGGCGAGCGCCGTGACGCTTCAGGAAAACGAAAAGGCGCACATCGAGGTGCGGGCCAGTTTGAAATCGGGTAAGATCTGCCTGTTTCTGGACGGTGAAATCATCGATGTCTGGACGGATCCCGACGTGGTCCGCAACGAGGTGGGGCGGGGGATTCATTTCATCACGCAGAACGAGTCGCCGGTGCAAATTTCCGGCATCGAGATCAGCGCGTGGGATGGCGAGGTGGACAAGCTTCCCAATCTCCAGGCCATGGGCGGATTTCGCCAGTTCGGAATCCAGGGTCTGATGGAAGAGGAGGACGAACCGGAGTCCGTGCCCGAGGAAAAGACGAACAAGCGGCGGGTGGAGTTGCGCAACGGTGACAGCATCGACGGCGAGGTCGTGTCCATCAGCGATGGCATGATCACCTTGAAGACTCCGTTCCGCGACGTGAGGTTGCCGGTCGAGGCGCTCCGCTCGGTCGCCCTGAAACCGGCGGATTTGGAAACCTCCAAACGCGAGAACGGCGATGTCAGGGCATGGTTTTCCGACGGCTCGTGGATCGTCTTCCGGCTCGAAGGCGTGGGCGAGGGGACTCTGACCGGCTATAGTCAGGCTTTCGGCACCGCGGTTTTCAAGACCGCGGCCTTCAGTCGTATCGAGTTCAACATTTACGATCCTAGGTTCGAAGACCTCCGGATGGCGAACGGTTGGTGAATTCCGGGGGGATTGTGAAAATTTTCACAATCGACTTGAGGGGATGCCGCGGCGCGGGCAAGGTCCGGCCAAGTCAGCAACGCACCATGGTCAGCCCTTCTCCCAACACCGTCCACACGGCCTACGATTCGAAAATCGAGGGCAACGTGATCATCACCCGCGTGGACGCCGCCATCAACTGGATGCGGAAGAACTCGCTGTGGCCGATGCCGATGGGCCTCGCCTGCTGCGCGATCGAGTTGATGGCGACGGCGTCGAGCCGCTTCGACATTTCCCGCTTCGGCATGGAAGTGATGCGGTTTTCGCCCCGCCAGGCGGACGTTTTGATCGTTTCCGGGACGGTGACTTACAAGATGGCGTTGGCGGTGAAGCGGGTCTGGGACCAGATGCCGGAGCCGAAATGGTGCATCGCGATGGGGGCCTGCGCCTCTTCCGGCGGGATGTATCGCAGCTACGCGGTGCTGCAGGGCATCGACAAGTTAATCCCGGTGGATGTCTATATTTCCGGCTGCCCGCCGCGGCCCGAGGCGTTGATCGAAGGGCTGATGAAGCTGCAAACGAAGATCGAGGGCGAGCATTCCACGATGGATCAAAAGAAGGCGTTGTTCGACGGGATCGCCTGAGTTTTTCACACCGAATTTACGAAATGTCAGCAGCAGCCGATGTCACCCAGCTCCGCGATGCGTTCGGCGGAAAAGTCGTTGAAACCCTGGAATTCCGCGGTGAACAAACCGTGCGCGTGGAGCTCGGCTCCTTGCACGACGTGCTCGCGAAATGCCGGAACGATCTCGGCTACGAGATGATTCTGGATATTTCCAGCGTCGATTATTTCGGTGAGGACCCGCGCTTCGAGATGGTTTATGAAATCGCCACGCTGGATGACTCCAAGCATCTGCGGATCAAGGCGAAGGTCGGCGAGGACGAGAAGGTGCCGTCGGCGACGGATCTTTGGT